>JALZOM010000119.1 GCA_030913945.1 Actinomycetota bacterium | reverse complement strand
GCCCCTGCCACTGGGCTACTTCTCCCCCCGTGAGGGATCGAACGTCCGAGAGGACGAAGACGCTATCCAGGAGATCCTGGACAAGTGGGACATCGCCCGCCGGTCTCGAGTATGGGGCTACGTGGGCGCAGCACTCGAAGCGAAGACCCTCCAGTTCAACGCCGAACAGATCCAGCTCGCGGACCAACGCCAACACGCGGTGCTGGAGATCGCCCGGGCAGCGGGCATCGACCCCGAAGACCTGGGTGTCAGTACGACCTCACGCACCTATCAGAACAGCGAGCAGCGCCGGCGAGACCTACTCGACTTCACCCTGACGGCCTACATGGCTGCGGTGGAGCAGCGCCTGTCGATGCGGGACGTGCTGCCCCGCGGCTATGAAGCCAAGGTGAATCTTGACGCATTCCTGCGGGCCGACACGAAGGCACGGATGGAGTCCTACGCGATCGGCAAGCCGGTGGGTGCCTACACCGATGAGGAGATCCGGGTACTTGAGGACCGGCCCTCACTGACACCGGCGCAGCGTGCGGCGATGAAGCCGGTCTCGCTCCCGCCGCAGAACGGACAGCGAGCCGAGGAGGTTGTGAATGACTGACGCATATATCCGCGAGTCGGTGGATGGAATCACCTTCGACGATGCCAACATTGCGGCGTCGTTCCAGACAGATGCGGAGAAACGTACCGTCACGGGGATGTTTGTTCCGTGGGGGCAGGTCGCACGGTCAGGGTTGGCGAAGTGGCGCTTCGCTCGCGGGTCGCTGCGCTGGGCCACTGAGCGGCGTATCAAGCTGAACCTGGGCCACGACCACAAAGAAGCGGTCGGGGTGGCAACCCGTATCGACAACGGTACGGCGGGCCTCTACGGCACCTTCAAGATCGCACGGGGAGAACAAGGGGACCGCGCCCTCGCTTTGGCTGAGGACGGCGTGCTCGACGGGTTCTCTATCGAGGTGGACTTCGACGAGGATGACGGGTGGACGCCCGATCCTGATGACGACGATGTACGCCTCGTGCAGAGCGGGAGGCTCGCAGGGGTAGCCCTGACAGCGTTCCCCGCGTTCGATGACGCCCGCGTAGACCGCGTGGCAGCGACACGAGAAGGAGTAGCAATGGCAGACGACAAGAAGGATGACAAGCAGGAGATGGAGGCGGACGAATCTGAAGCCAGGTTCGACGGGATGCTGCAGGGACTCGCGAACAAGGTCGTGGACTCCCAGCAGAAGCTCAACGCCGAGATGGCGCAGTCGGTGGGAGAGTCGATCTCCGAAGGTGTGAAGACGGCCCTCGAGAACATCGGTGACCCCCAGCGTGGCTCGGTGAAGGCGGCCAGGTACACGGTTACCCGCGAGGAGCCCACCTACCGTTTCGACGGTACTGGACACTCGCTGGTCCGAGACGCCTGGTACGCGGCCTCGCAGAAGGAAGAGGACGCGATCGATCGTCTGCGGAGGTACCGCAGGCAGACCGAGGAAGTGGCGACGCTGGTCAACCAGAACTTCCTGAGCTTCGCCCCGCAGACCACGACGACCGCATCGCAGATCATCCCACCGGGGTACCGGCCCGAACTGTACGTGCCGCAGCTTCAGCAGGAGCGGCCGTACGTCTCGGCCGTTTCCCAGGGAACGCTTGCGAACGCCACACCGTTCACGGTGCCGACGTTCACATCGGTTGGCACGGGCTCGGCGGATCACGTTGAGGGTACGAACCCCTCGGATGGCTCGCTGACGTTCGGTACGAAGACGGTCACCCCGCAGGCGATCTCAGGTCGGTTGGTGCTGACCCGTGAGATCGTTGACGCCTCGAACCCCGCGATCGACCAGATCGCATTCGCGGCGATGCGGGAGTCGTACAACCGCCAGACCGAGGTCAAGGTCTACACGCTCCTGAACGGTACGAGCGGCGCCGGCGGCACGATCACCGCCGGGTTCGTTCCGTCCGGGGCACAGGCAGTGACTGTGGCTGGTGGTACGGATAACCAGGGACTGGTGAAGCAGATCCGCAAGTCACTCGCGGACTACACCTTCGCCCGGTTTGCGGCCCCGACGGTCGCACTCATGGGTCAGGGCGCTACGGCGCGATTGGCTCAGGCGGTGGACACCACCCAGCGGCCGCTCTTCCCGTGGGCCGATGGCACCAACACCTTCGGTACGGCAAATGCCGCGGCGGGTGGCTACCAGGTCGACTCGCTCCGATTCGTCCCGGCCTGGTCCAACACCGGAACGGCGGCTGGCGACTCGCAGATCATGATCCTAAACAGGTCGGATGTGTGGGTCTGGGAGTCTCCGCTGCTCCAGTTCCGGTTCGAAGAGAAGCAGGGGCCGGCCAACATCGAGCTCAACATCTTCGGGTACTTCGCTACCCACCTGTTGCGCCCGGTTGGCCTGTCCGGTATCCGCATCACGTAACACAGACCAAGGGAGTGGGGGGCTTCGGCCCCCCGCTTACCCCTGATAAGGAGGTTCGATGGCTGCTCTAACAACGCAGAACGTCTCGGCCGGTGGCCCCGTCACCGTGGCGGCGGCGGCCGGTGGTGGCGATACGTTCGAGCAGGGCACGGGCGCAGGGGGTTGGTCGCTGTCAGCGACCTTCCTGTATGCGGTCGTGGGTGCGACAGCGACCACGATCACGGTGGATGGCACGGCCTATGGGCCGTACACGAACCAGACCGTGATATTGCCGGCCCGATCCTCGGGTATGTCCGGCGCAGGAACGGTTGCCGTAACGTATTCACAGGTGACATCGGTCACGGTGGGTGCAGTGGAAGTTGGACCGGCACTCGACTAGGAGGAAGAGATGGCAAAGGAACTGAAGGACACCACAACCGACCCAGGCGAGGCTATGCGGCAAGCGGATAAGAACGCCGGCCTGCCCGCTGCGGCAACGAAGGTGCAGGCTCCGGCAGATGCGATCGACCTCCAGGCCCGCATCGAGAAGGCAGACGAGACCCCCGTCGAGGGATTGGCGAAGCTCGTTCGGCTTCAGAAGGCCAAGGATGACACGGAGGAGAAGGCCGAGGCCCAGGAGATGAAGGAGACTAAGCCCGCCACATCCCCGACTACGACGACTACCGCGTCCGCGCTCACGCACAAGGCGAAGTAGTTGGCATACGTCGTTGCCGCCGACTTCCGTGAGCGGACGGTCAAGCCCTACTGCGCCCATCTCATCCTGGGTGAGGCTGACGGCACCGATGCCTACATCGACCTCATCATCGCGCAGGTGACGACGCAGGTGGAGATAGACCTAGCGGATGACTTCGAGCCTCCCAACCCGGATAGCGACGAAGTCATCAGCGTGGACGGGTCGGGGTGGGGGCGACTCTACCTACCCCGGCGCGTCCGGTCACTTACAACCGTGGAGACCCGGGCACTCGAGGTCTACACGGTGCAAGCCTCCACCACATGGCGGCTACGCAAGTCTCTGAACGCCGCTGGTACGGCGATGGTCGAGGGCCGGGTGTCGGACTGGCTGGACGCCGTGAGCCTGAGTACGAGCGCATGGTCGTGGGGTGCTGACACCGTCCGACTGACGGGGAAGTTCGGATGGGCCGTGGTGCCGGACGACATCAAGCGCCTCGTGGCCCTGAAGGTCTACGACCAGATCAAGGGTAACGCCGACCCACTCTCAAGGATCGTGCAGCGCCAGACGCTCGACGCGACGATCACCTACGGCCCGTCCACGGAGGTCACCGACATCATGGCTCGCTACCAGCGCACGTCGCTGATCGTCGGATGAGTGCGACCGTCATCTGGCGACCCGAAGCCTTCAACGCCCGCCTGATAGCAGCAGCACGCCCCGCAGCGGCTGAGGTGGCCGTAGCCGCCAGGGCGAAGGCCGCGGGGGCGAGTAAGCGCGTAGCAGCGTCTATCTTCATGTCGGGTACGGCCACGAACTTCATCCTGGGTTCGCGCTCGCCGCTGGGCGTCTTGTTCGAGCAAGGCGTGGGGGCGCACGAGATCAACCCGAAGAAGCAAGTGCTGAAGATGGCTGACGGAGGGTTCGTCACTGGTCCGGTGAAGCACCCCGGCATGGCCGCCAAGCCGTTCCTGAAACCCGCCCTGGCGCTATGGGCGCCGGCGTATCGACGGACGGCGGCAGGGGCTATACGTGGCTTCTAGCTGGCAGACATTCTGTGACGCGGTGATAGCCGACCTCACCACGAACGTCCCCGGATTGCGAGATGTGCGGGAACACCGCTACTCGCCGTATGACCCCGAAGAGCTCGTAGCCGAAGTAGGGGAGCGCCACCTCTCGGTCTTCCCCGTCGCCGCACAGGCCGCTGAGGTCACGCCGCTGGTCACGGGACCGGGTGGCGACCTCATCACCGAGATCTATCGAGTCACCTACTGGGAGCACGCCGGCGATGAATCGGCTCGGGGCGTCTCGGACGAGGAAGCCGCAGCCGACCTGCTGTCCCTGGCCGAGGACGTGCGTGACCGCTTCTACGTCATAGCGAACCTCCGGATCGGTGGGACGGAACTCACGAAATACATCGGGACCGCGCTCCCTGAGCGATCCGGCCAGGTGCGCTGGTTCGCCATTGGCTTACAGGCCCGTCGTTCTGTCGTGGCTACCTAGGAGGCAGCGTGCGTTACAAGGCGAAGAAGGATGTCCAGGTCGGCGGTAACAACGCGAAGGGCGATGCGGTCGGTCCCATCTCATTCAAGAGCGGTTCCTACACGACGACCGACGACGACGAGATCGCGCTGCTGGATACGTGCGCGACCGACCCGGACAACCCCATCGGGTTTGACCAGGCTGACCGCAAGAAGGAGGAGTAGATGCCGTTCACAACCCCTAGTAACCAGTTCATCTGGGGCCTGGCGAAACAGACGAACGAATCGACCGTAGCTACGACGGAGCAGTACGGGCTCCCCGTCTACTCGGGACGCTCCATGCCGGTGCAGTCCACGCAGCGGGTCGAGGTAACGGATGCGACCTCACTCGCGCCCGATCCTTACAAGCAGGGCGACGAACACTGGGAAGCGGACGTCGTTGTCCCCGCTTTCGGCGCCCCGCTGCCGAAGATCCTGGTCGGTCTATGGCCCGTCGATACCGTGACAGGCGCGGGCCCATTCACCCATACGTTCAGCACCCTGGGTGCCGCGCCCCCGTGGTTCACGACGTACAACACCGACCTGCTGGCC
>JALZOM010000110.1 GCA_030913945.1 Actinomycetota bacterium | reverse complement strand
TCATGCCGGGGGTTGACCTCGAGGTCATGGAGGTGGCTCCCGATGGGACGCGCACGCTCGAGCTCGAGGGTCAGCGCGTAGCTCTGGGACAGCGCCTTGCGGACAACCTGTGGGTGATGCCCTCCGGAGACGGCGCCTGAACGCTGCCTGAGCGCGCAGGGGTCGCGCGTCGCGGTGCGTCGTGCCACCTATGTGACTCTCAGCGTTAAGCAAGGTTAGGCACCGAGTTGCTGGGGTCTGAGCGCGCCACTTGGATATGGTGTCGCCCGTGAACGACCTCTCGGACGTCCCCGTCGATCTGCGCGTGGCGCTCGACGACAACAAGAGGGCCCACGATGCGTTCGAAGGGTTCGAGCCCGACCATCGCGACGAGATCGTCCGATGGGTGGAGGGAGCGACCGAACCGGAGCACCGGGCTCAGCGGGTTCAACTGGCCGTCAAGCTGATCCTGGAAGCGCCGGGCTAGAACAAGGCGTCAGGCGCCGCGCTCGGCGAGCTCCTTGTCGAGGAAGAACAGAGCGTCGCCACGATCCCCGATCCGTCGCAGAGATTCGACGATGCGCCCGACGCTCTTCTCCTCCTCGACCTGCTCGGTCACGAACCAGTCCAGCCACGCCTGGGAGGCGTAGTCCTTCTCCTCGACGACGACCGTGTAGAGGTCGGCGATCGCCTCGCTGACTGCCTTCTCGTGGCCTAGCGCTTCTTCGAAGACCGCAAGCGGGGAAGCGAAGTCCTTCGGTGGTTGCTCCAATGTCTCGAGGTTGACGGTCGCCTCCCGATCGTTGATGAAGTCGAAGAACTTCATCGCGTGATCCACTTCCTCCCGTGACTGGCTGCGGAGCCAGCGGCCCATCCCCGGCAAGCTCAGTGACTCGGCATAGGCCGACATGGAAAGGTAGGCGTATGCGGAGCGCAGCTCCATAGCGAGCTGTTTGTTCATCGCCTCTTCTACGCGGTTCGCGAGCATGTGTACCTCCGTTTGTTGTGACGCCCGTGATTAGAGTCAGTGTCGATGCTAGCGAACAGTGGCGAGTTCGTTTGTACTGCGGACCGACCCGTCGGCCTACGGCGAGCCGTTCGTCCGAGGGTCGGCGCTCCGAACTCCGCCTTCGAGCCACTCCCCCCGCGCCGCGCCGTCTACGGCGCCACAGCAGTCCCCCGGATGACGAGAGCCCAGGTGAGGAAGCCGGAGAGAAGGATCAACATCAACGAAGCGAGAGAGGCGTTGACGAAGATGGCGCTCTCGGTTGCGGACCAGATCTTCATGGCCAGGGTCTGGAACCCCGCGGGGGCCAGGATCAGGGTGGCGGGAAGCTCCTTCATGGTGCTCAGCAGGACGATCCCGGCGCCGGACAGCAGCGCCGGCCGCATGAGAGGGAGATCGACACGAACGAGGCGACGCCACCGGTGGGCTCCCAGTGAGCGAGCCGCGTCCTCAACGTTACGTGGGATGCCGGCCACGGCCACCTGCGCGGTGCGTAGTGATTGAGCGCCGAAATGAACCACGTACGCCAGCACCAACAGGGGCAGCGTTTGGTACAGGAAACCCAGCCCCGGGGCGCTCAGGACCCAGAAGACGAACGACAGTGCGACCACGAGCCCCGGGAGCGCGAAACCGCCGACGATCACTGCGTTGGCCCCGCCGGCCAGATGGCTTCTATGCCGCACCGAGAGGTAGGCAACCGGGAGGACCACCGCCACTGCTGCCAGCGCGGCCGCGAGCGCGGCACCCGAAGTGTTAAGGACCGGTCCGGCAAGTTCCGCCACCTCGGCCAGGAGCTCGCCGGCGGTCATCGTTCCTGCTTTCAGGCCGCGCAACGACCACCACAGCAGGACGGCGATCGGCACGATCAGAGCGGCGGTCACGAGCGTCGCGACCGATGCGAACGCCGCCGGCTTGAGGGGTCCGCGGAGGGGCAGCTGAAGTGGCCGCTGCGTCCTCCTGAGATCGGCGCGCAGGGTTCCACGCGCCACGAACCGCTCGAGAACGACGACGGCAACCGCGATCAGTCCCAATTGCAGACTTAGAGCCAAGGACGTCGAGCGATCGAACAAGCGCGTTGCGTAGATCACCCTCGTGAGGGTGTCGTAACGCATGAGCTGGACGACGCCGAAATCGCTGATCGAATACAAGAACACCAGAAGCGTCCCTGCGCCGATCGCTCCGCGCGACTGTGGTAGCACCACCCGCCAGAACGTCTTGTAGGAGCTCGTGCCCAGCAAACGCGCCGACTCCTCCAATGAGGATGGAAGTTGAGCGAGGCGCGCCGCCGCCGGAAGGAATACATACGGGTAGGTGAAGAGCGTCAACACGAAGAACGATCCCCAGAAACCGTGGAAGGGCCTGAGTCGTTCGACACCCAAGGGGGCCAGCATGGCCTCCAGCAGGCCCCCCGGCGCGAAGGCAGTGAGGAAGACAAACGCGCCGATGTATGACGGGATCACGAGCGGCAGAGGGAGGAGGATCCGCCACAGACGGCGCCCGGGCACATCCGTGCGCGTGGTGATCCAGGCGGCCCCCGTGCCGAGCACGGTGGCGACGATAGACACGGCAACGGCCAGGAGCAGGCTGCCTCCGAGTGGCGCGAGGGCTTCCGGAGCCGAGATCGTTCGCCAGAAGGCGTCCGCTTCGGACGCGTTCTGCACGATGAGATAGCCGAAGGGGATGCTGAACAGGGCGACCACGGATCCGGCCGCCACGCGCAGTCCCCACGGGCCCGAGAGCTCGCGATGATCCCTAGAGAAGGCCACTCTGGGAGATCATCGTGGTCGTGGCCTTGAGCCCGGCGCCGAGGTCATCGATATCGACGTCGGGCGCTTCGAGCGAATCCAGCGGCGGTAGCTCGTCCGCTGCGTCGACGGCGTCGGTGAGCGGGTACTCGAACCCCTCCTCCGCGTAGAACTCCTCGGCCTCCCGCGACAGCATGAACTCGACGAACGTCTCTGCGTCCTCCTGCTGATCGGTGGATGCGAGCACGCTCGCCGTGGACGCGATCAACAGGCTTCCGACATCGGATCCCGGGAAGATGTGGTTACGTGTCGGCGCGTCGGGGTTCTCGGCGAGGTAGCCATAGTTGTAGTAGTGGTTGACCAGGCCCATCGGAACTTCCCCGCGCGCCACGGCATCCACGATCGAAGAATTGTCGGCGTACGTCGGCGATTCGTTCGCCTCCATGCCTTCGAGCCACTGGCGAGCGACATCGTCCCCCTCGATCTGTCGCATGGCCGTAACGAAATCCTGGAAGGAGCCATTCGTGGGGGCCAGCCCCACCTTCCGGCGATAGCGCGCGTCCGTGAGCTCCAATACAGACGCCGGCAGGTCCCCCTCATCGACCAGCTCGGTGTTGTAGACCAGCACGCGCTGACGGGCCGATAAACCCACCCAGCGCCCGTCGTCCGCGCGGAAACGTTCATCGACGTCCTCGAGCAGCACCTCCGGTACGGTGGCAAGCAGGCCTTGCTCGTCGAGGAACCCCACCGAGCCGGGACTCTGGGACAGGAACACATCGGCGGGGCTGCTGTCCCCCTCGCTTTCGATCAGCAACGCCAGGTCGGCGGAGTCGCCGTAGCGGATGTCTATCTCCGTCTCCGTACTGCTCGCGAACTCCTCCAGGAGCGGCCCGATGAGCTCCTCTTCACGTCCGGAATAGATCGTGAGCGTCGTGTCGTTCGAACACCCCGGAAGGAGCGCCGCGGCCAGGGCGACCGCTATGACGGTCGCCCCGAGTCCTCTTCTGCTCGCCGATCCGATCGTCCTCAAGATTCGTCCTCCCTCGTCATGGCCGAAAGTAAGGGGACCCTAACAAAATCTATAAGGGAGGGCGAACCTGAAGCCCGGCACCGCGGTTACGGGGTCGTCAGGCGCGGGGGTAGGCCACGGCCCGCCGGCCGCTGTGCTTCAGGGCGACCCGGTCGCCCGGGTGGAACTCGGGGGCGGCGAGGACCCGCGACCGAAGCAGCGGGCCGCCGTCCAATCTCACCAGGTAGACCGCGTCGTGTCCGTAGAACTCGACCCCTTCGACGGTTGCCTCGTCACCCGGAAGGACGAAGACGTCCTCCGGCCGCAGGAGGACCACCGCAGCGCCTCCCACATCGGTGGCCAGCGGGACCGGCCCGATCGTCGTCACGGCCGTCCTGTCGGCCGCCATGGCATCCATGAAATTGGCGTCGCCGATGAACTCCGCAACCCGTTTCGTAGCGGGTGACTCGTAGAGGCGAGCCGGGCGATCCTGTTGCACGATCGTGCCGTCGAACATGACGGCCACGATCTCGCCGATCAAGAAGGCCTCTTCCTGGTCGTGCGTGACGAACACGGTCGTGATCCCCAGGTCCGCGAGCAGAGCGCGGACGTCCGCCCGTATCTGTGTTCGGAGAGCGGAATCGAGGTTCGAGAAGGGCTCGTCCAGCAGAAGGACAGAGGGGTTGCTCGCCAGTGCACGCGCGAGAGCCACCCGTTGCTGTTGCCCTCCGGACAAAGTGCCGGGCATCCGGTCGCCGAACCCGGCGAGGTCCACCATCGCGAGGGTTCGCTCGATCGAATCGGAGGTGCGCTGCTTGCGCGGCATACCGAACGCGACGTTGTGCCTGACGTCGAGATGGGGGAAGAGCGCCCAGTCCTGGAACACCATCCCCACCCCACGCTGCTCCGGGGCCACGAAGCTTCCGGGGCCGCTGAGGAGGCGGTGACCCACCTCCACCATTCCCGAATCCGGTCGCTCCAGCCCGGCCACCGCACGAAGCATGGTGGTCTTCCCACAGCCGCTGGGTCCCAGCAGGGCGAGGATCGAGCCGCTCGGGACGTCGAGGTCGGCGCCCTTGAGCACCGCCGCGGATCCGAACGTCTTCGTGAGGCCCCTGACCTGCAGGACCTGTTGGTGGCGCTGCCTTATGGGGGCCGAGATCCGGCGTCCGGCGAGCTTCCCGGAGAAGTTAGGCATACCTAATAACTTAGCGCAGTGTGGACGAAACCACACCTTACGGCCCCCCGCGCCCCGGGATTCGTTGACTGACCCGAGCCGCCGCGGTAGCGTGCGCGCGCAACCTGACCGTAGAGCAACGGCGCTCGCCATGCGGGCGCCTTTCTCGTGCCCGCGCTGACCAGGAAAGGCGCTGCGGGGTGCTCTACGACGCTCGGCGGGACGAGAGGGACGCCTGCGGGATCGGCTTCGTGGCGGATGCACGAGGTCGCAGCGCTCGGTCGATAGTGGAGACCGCCCTCGAGGCCCTGTGCCGCGTCAAGCACCGGGGCGCCGTAGCGTCCGACTCCCTGACGGGAGACGGCGCCGGTCTCCTGACCCCGCTCCCCCGCCGTTTGCTACACGAAGCCTCCGAGGTGAGCGCCGATCTCGACGAGGCACGGCTCGGTGCAGCGATGATGTTCCTGGATCCGAGCGACCCGGCAGGCGGGCGCACCGTCGTGGAGGATGCATGCGCAGCCGAGGGCATCACGCTCGCGTCGTGGAGGAGTGTTCCGGTCGACCCCGGCGCCCTGGGGGCAACGGCTCGCTCCACCGCGCCGCTGATAGAGCAAGGGATCCTGTCCCGGGCCGTCGGGGTAGACGAAGAAGACGCCGAACGTCGGGCGTTCAGAGCGCGTCGTTTGATCGAACGCGAGGCGCGCTCCCGTGCGCTGAACGTCTACGTTGCATCGCTCTCCTTCAGAACGATCACATACAAGGCCCTCTGTGCCGCCGACCAACTGGCATCCTTCTATGGCGACCTGGCCGATGAACGTTTCCAAGCGTGGTTCGCACTCTTCCATCAGCGGTACTCGACGAATACGGCACCGACATGGGAGCGAGCCCAACCTTTCCGCTTCCTCGGACACAACGGTGAGATCAACACGATCCGCGGGAACGTTGCGGCCATGCGAGCGCGCGAAGGCCGCTTGGGCTCGGCGGACCTCGCGCCCGAGGAGCTCCTGCGACCCACGCTCGACCCTGCAAGCTCCGATTCAGGGATGCTCGACGAGGCTCTGGAGCTGCTCGTTCGAGGAGGACGAGAGCTCGCACACTCGGCGACGATGCTCGTTCCGCCGCCATGGTCCGACGTCGTCGGCCTCGACCCGGACATCCGCGACTTCTATCGCTACCACGCGTGCCTCATGGAGCCGTGGGACGGTCCCGCCGCGCTCGTGTACGCCGACGGGCTCCGAGTGGGTGCGGCCCTCGACCGAAACGGGCTGCGGCCGCTGCGAGTGTCGGTCTGCGAGGACGGACTCGTTGCATGCGCATCCGAGGCGGGAGCGGTTCCGACGCGCGGGCACGGGCGCGTTCGCCGCACGAAGATCGGGCCGGGGCAGATCTTCCTGGTCGATCCAGATCGCGGCGGCGTACTCGAAGACTCAGCCCTGAAGCGGCACCTCGCGTCCCGGCGGCCGTACGGGGAATGGGTCGCCGACCACATGGAGGAAGCCGGGCCCGGCGTGCCGCTGACGGTCTCCCCGGAAGACGTGGCCCCTCGACGGATCGCCGCGGGGTTCACGAAAGAGGAACTGACCGTGGTTCTAAGGCCAATGGCGACCGATGGACACGAACCCACTTCGTCGATGGGCGACGACACCGCACAGCCACCGCTGGCGGCGAACCCCCGGCCTGTTTTCTCGTTCCTCAAGCAGCGGTTCGCGCAGGTAACCAACCCTCCCATCGATCACCTGCGCGAGCGCCATGTGATGTCGGCCTCGACGGTGATCGGTCGCCGGTCACCGCTGCTTCACGAGCGCCCCCAGGCGTCGGCGGTACGGCGCTATACGACCTTTACCTTGTTCCCGAGCACTCTCGAGGACCTGGTCGCATCGGGTGCTCGCGTTCTGGACGCGACGTTCTCCGTGACGCGGGGGCGGTCGGGTCTCCTGGCGGCCTGTCACAGGCTCGCACAGGAGGCCGTGGCGGCCGCGGAGGCAGGCGCGGAGACCTTGATCGTCAGCGACCGTGGCGTGACCTCGGAGCGGGCCCCGGTCCCCTCGGCCCTCGCCGCCGGAGCGGTCCATCACGCGTTGTTGCGATCTGGGTGTCGCTCTCTGGTGGGACTGATAGCGGATGCGGGCGATGCTCGCGAGACGCATCACGTCGCATGTCTTCTGACTAACGGGGTCGATGCCGTATGCCCTCGACTCGCACTTGAAACGATCGTGGAGCTCGTCGCGAGGGGCCGGCTCGGCGGGGATGTGGATGCGGCGCAGGGCCAGCGCAACTTCTTCGACACGATAGAGGATGGGGTCCTCAAGGTGATGTCGAAGATGGGCATCTCCACGGTGGACTCATACCGCGGAGCACAGATCATCGAAGCGGTTGGTCTCGGGGACGACGTCACCCAACTCTGCTTCCCCGGGTTGTCGTCGCGCATCGAGGGCCTGAGTTTCGAGCAACTCTGCGATGACGTCCTGTCACGGCACGGCCTCGCGTTTCGGGACAAGCCAGTACTTCCGGTTCACGGGATCATCAAGTTCAAGAAGGGCGGCGACTACCACGCCTATAACCCCGATGTCGTCGACGCGCTCCACCAGGTTGTCGGCCTGAAGGAGACGCCGGCGGTCGACCTGCGCGATCGCAACATGGATGCCGCTCACGAGTTGAGGCACGCGGTTAGGGGGGACGGATCGGCGTACGAGCGGTTCGCGGCGCTCGTGGATGGGCGACCTCCAGCGGAGCCGCGTGACCTCCTCGAGATGATCCCCGCCGGCCCCCCCGTGCCGGTCGACGACGTCGAAGATGCCCGATCGATCGCGCGCCGGTTCTCCACGGGCGCCATGTCACACGGCGCCCTATCGGCCGAGGCGCACGAGACGCTGGCGGTGGCCATGCACCTGATCGGGGGGATGGCCAACACGGGTGAGGGCGGCGAGTCGCCCGAGCGGTATCGAGACGAGCGAAACTCCGGCATCAAGCAGATCGCCTCCGGTCGGTTCGGGGTCACGCCGGCATATGTGGCGCACGCCCGCGAGTTGCAGATAAAGATGGCGCAGGGATCTAAGCCCGGGGAGGGTGGGCAGCTTCCCGGAGTCAAGGTGAGCTACGAGATCGCGAAGCTGCGGCACACGGTTCCCGGAGTCGCCCTCATCTCTCCCCCGCCTCACCACGACATCTATTCGATCGAGGATCTCGCACAACTCATCTTCGATCTCAGGCAAGCGAACCCGCGCGCGGACGTTTCGGTGAAGCTGGTTGCTTCGGAGGGAGTCGGCACGATCGCAGCCGGGGTGGTCAAGGCGCTCGCCGACGTCGTTCACGTCGCCGGGGCGGACGGTGGAACCGGCGCCAGCCCTCTCTCCTCGATCAAGAACGTGGGGCTTCCATGGGAGATCGGCCTGGCGGAGACGCAGGCCGCCCTGAGCGCTAATGGCTTGCGTTCGCGCGCCCGGATACGGGTCGACGGCGGCTTCAAGACCGGTCGGGATGTCGTGATCGCCGCCCTGCTGGGAGCGGACGAATACTCCTTCGGTACGGCGGTCCTCGTTGCCGAGGGGTGCATCCTGGTCAGAACCTGCCACCGCGACACGTGTCCCGTCGGGATCGCTACTCAGAACCCGGACCTGCGAGCCAAGTTCGCCGGGACGCCGGAGATGGTGGCCCGCTACCTCCTGTTGGTCGCCGAGCAAGCGCGCCGGTTGCTCGCGTCGTTGGGTCTCCGTTCGATCGACGAAGCGATCGGTCGGACCGAGCTCCTGCGTCAGCGACGCCTCGACGACGAGCGATCTGACTCTTTGAGTCTGACAACGCTGCTTGCCGACGCTGGGGAACAACGACGATTCGTCCGTGACGACGCCATCGTGGGTCCTCGATCGAATCTCGGCGACCGCCTCTATCGAGACGGCCTCAGTGCGCTAGAGCGAAACGAACAAGTCGACCTGAGCTACGCGATAACCACCGCCGATCGCTCGGTCGGCGCCCGCTTGGGGTGCGCTTCCTCGGTCGAGCTCCCCGCTCGTCACCACGGGTCCGTGCGTGCGACGTTCGAAGGAGAGGCGGGTCAATCCTTCGGGGCGTTCCTCGACCGAGGCATCGAGTTGTCTCTGACCGGCGAAGCGAACGATTACGTCTGCAAAGGCATGGCGGGCGGAAGCGTGGCGATCCGCCCGCCCGAGAATGATGCTGGAGACCCACATCTCGCCGGCAATACGATCCTCTACGGCGCGACGGGCGGACGCCTATTCATCGCGGGGCGAGCGGGCGAGAGGTTCGCAGTGCGGAACTCCGGGGGCGTAGCGGTCGTGGAGGGCACCGGCGACCACGCCTGCGAGTACATGACCGCCGGGGCCGTCGTCATCCTGGGTCCAACCGGGATAAACCTGGGGGCCGGCATGAGCGGAGGCGAGGTCTACGTCCTGGACCCGGAACACACCATCGCCGAGCGCATCAACCCGCAGCTCATCGGCGTGTACGAGCCGACGCCGGGGCAGATCGAGTCGCTCGGGCGTGTGGTGGCGTTGCACGTTGAAGCAACGGGATCGGCTCGAGGTGCGGAGCTCATGGCCGACTGGGGGACGTGGAGCAAGCGCTTCAAGCGCCTCGCCCCCAAAGCGGAGGTCGCTCGCCTCGAGGCCCTGTTCGAGGGCACCGAAGCCAGCTGGGTCTAGGCCTCGAGGGTGGCGCGCGCTCCTTGGAAGATCGAGTCGAGCATCGGCTCCGTCAACTTCCCGGTGAAAGTGTTCTGCTGGCTCGGGTGATACGAGCCGATCAAAGTGTAGGGGCCAAGATCCACCTGCACCCCGTGCCCGAAGCGCGGCTTGGGTCGCGGCTGCCGCCTGCCCAACGCCTTGTGGGCGCGCAAGGAGGCGTCCCACGCGAACGATCCCAACGCGACGATCGCACGAACGTCTTCGAGCGCCTGCAACTCACTCTTAAGGTATGTCGCACAGGTGTCGCGCTCGACGATGGTGGGCTTGTTTTTCGGAGGAGCACATCTAACGGCGGCCGCGATGTACGCGTCGTTGAGACGGAGTCCGTCGCCGGGATGAGTAGCGAGCGACTGATTCGCGAAACCACAGCGATGGAGCGACGCGTACAGCCAGTCTCCGGATCTGTCTCCTGTGAACATCCGACCCGTCCGGTTCCCACCGTGAGCTGCGGGTGCCAGGCCGACGATCAGGAGGCGCGCACCGGGGTCGCCGAAGCTCGGTAGCGGCCGGCCCCAATAGGTCTCGGGCGCGTAGGCCGCGCGTTTCGATCTGGCGACCTCCTCCCGCCACGCGACGAGACGGGGGCAGGCGCGACAGTCGATCACCACCTCGTTGATCGCGCTCAGCGCCTCCCTGTCGTTCACGCCTGCAAGCATGCCGCGTCGTGAGTCACCCGTGCGCTACCGTCCCGTCATGCTCATAGCCTCGGACGACACGCCGTGAGGGGTGTGGGAACCCTCATCAACCTGGCCACCGTGCTGGCCGGGGGCCTCACAGGGGTCTTCATCGGCGACCGGCTCCCCGAGCGCGCACGACGCACCGTCATGCAGGGCCTGGGACTCGTAACCATCGCCGTAGCGGTAGTCGGTTTCGAGCCGCTCTTCGATCCCGAGGAAGGGCTAAAGCGGTTCGTCATCCTGATCGTCTCGATCATCGCCGGGGGATTGGTGGGCGAAGCGGCGAGGCTCGAGGAGCGTCTCGAGCGCGTCGGAGAAAGCCTTCGGAAACGGTTCGAGAAGATGACCGGTTCCGACGACGTTGGCGACCACGGCAGGTTCGTCGAAGGGTTCGTGATCGCGACCACGGTCTTCTGCGTGGGCCCCCTAACGATCCTCGGGGCCGTGGAAGATGGTCTTGGGCTCAGCATCAGGCTGCTCGCGATCAAGAGCACGTTGGACGGCTTCGCCTCGATCGGCTTCGCGTCCATCTACGGCTGGGGGGTGCTGGCGTCCCTCGTCTCTATCGCGGTGATCCAGGGGCTCATCACGGCGGGGGCCGTCCTGATCTCGCCGCTCATGACCTCCGAGGTCATCGCCCAGCTGGGAGCGACGGGGAGTTTGCTGGTCCTGGGGATCTCCTTCCGGCTCCTCGACATCGTGAAGGTGCGGATCGTGAGCTTACTGCCGGCCCTGGTGATCGCGAGTATCACCGCCGGAGTCGTGGAAGCGGTGGCCTGACCCTAGTCCGTCACCGTGATCTCGCCGGTCATCCCGTCGTAGTCGTGATAGCGACAGAAGATCTGGTAGGTCCCCGGCGCGAGTTTCTCGCCCACCGGCGTCAGCCGGAACGATTCCCCGGTGCGGATGTCGTGGTCGATGCGGGTGCCGCGGATGCTGACATTGTGCAGGTTCCGTCCCTCGTTCCGGATGACGAAGGCTCGACCATCAGCTATCTCGATGTTCTCGTTCGGATGGATGTCGTGGAAGTGGTTGTCGACGGCGACCGAGACGTAGGGTCCATCCGTCGGCTGGATCTTTCCGGGCAGGATCGCTGATGGATCATCGTCTCGCGCTGCTCCACCCGAGCATGCGGCTAGGGCGAGCGCGACGAGCGCAAGGACAGCGGACCTTTTCACGAGACGACCCTAGAGGACGTGCGAGAGGAACGAGCGCGTGCGCTCGTCACTAGGATTCGAGAAGATGTCTTCGGGGGCACCGTCCTCGATGATCACGCCGTCGTCCATGAACAGCGCCCTGGTTCCGACCTCGCGCGCGAAGCCCATCTCGTGCGTGACGATGGCCATCGTCATGCCCTCTTCCGCAAGCTTCTTGATCGCGTCCAAAACTTCTTTTATCAGCTCCGGGTCGAGGGCCGACGTGACCTCGTCGAACAGCATGAGCTTCGGTTTCATCGCGAGGGCCCGGGCGATCGCCACGCGTTGCTGCTGGCCCCCCGAGAGCTGTTCCGGATAGGCATTGGCCTTCTCGGCCACTCCAACCTTCTCGAGCTGTTCCATCGCCCGCTTCTTCGCTTCGCCGGAGGCGACCTTCAGGACCTTCTCGAGGGCCATCGTGATGTTGTCGACCGCCGATTTGTGGGGGAAGAGGTTGAACGCCTGGAACACGATCCCCATCTCGGTCCTCACCTTGTTGAGGTCGGTGCGGATGTCGGTGATCTCCCTGCCGTCGAAGAAGACCTTGCCCTCAGTTGGCTCCTCCAACATGTTGATCGTGCGCAGCAGGGTGGACTTGCCGGACCCCGAAGGGCCGACGATCGTAACGACCTGCCCCGGTTCGATGGCGAAGTCGATCCCCTTGAGCACGTGCAACGCGCCGAACCACTTGTGGATGGCCTCCAGACGAACGAGCGAACCGTCTTCGTTCATTGCCCCACGATCCCGGTGAGACCACTTCGGAGCCTGCTCTCGACCCAGTTGACCAATCGGATGAGGGGCAGGGTCACGGCCAGGTAGCCGACCGCCGCAGCGACGAAGAAGGTGGAGTTGAAGGTCGCGCTGTAACCCTCGCGCGCCACCGACAGGAGGTCGTACTCCGAAGCCAGCAGGCCCAGAACGATGACGAGGGCGGTGTCCTTGATGAGGATCACGAACTCGTTCATGAGGGGTGGGATCACCCGTCGCACGGCCTGGGGGACGATCGAGTAGCGCATCGCCTGCATGTAGGACATACCCAGCGACCGAGCCGCATCCATCTGCCCTTTCTCGATCGACTGGATCCCGGCCCTGAACACCTCCGCCGCATACGCTCCGGTGTTCAGGCTGAAGACGATGATCGCGACCTGAAAGGCCCCCACGTCGAGGTTCAGCCCGAGGGCCAGGCCGAAGTAGAAAACCAGCAGCTGCCAGACGAGCGGGGTGCCGCGGAAGAAGTTGATGTACACGCGGGCGGGGGCGCGCACAACGCGACGCTTCGAGAGGACGAGCATGGCCATCACGAGTCCCAAGATGATCCCTCCGATCTCGCCGGCGAAGGCGAGGAGCAGGGTGTTGCGCGCACCTTGCAAAAAAGCGGCGCCGTAGCCTTCGAGCACCTCGATGTTGAAGAAGACCCGCACGAACGTGCCCAGTTGGGCCTGACGAACCCACAACAACGCCAGAGCCACGATGAGGCCCTGGACGCCGAGGACCGCTCCGGCGATGCATTGCTCCCGCATGCGCTTGGAGGGCATGTGCCGGTAACGCCAGAAGCCCGCGGCGATCGCCCCTATGGCGGCGGCGATGGCGAAGAGCAACAGGATGGTCTGCGCTCGAGACCGGAACGCCTCGAGGATGTTGCATACGCCCCCGGCGCCGGTGAAGTCGC
This sequence comes from Actinomycetota bacterium, assembly GCA_030913945.1. Taxonomy (GTDB): domain Bacteria; phylum Actinomycetota; class CADDZG01; order CADDZG01; family WHSQ01; genus JACCXF01. Next base: position 1,126 of record JALZOM010000110.1, on the reverse strand, counting down.
GCTCGACGCCCTCGGCGACGCACTCCTGCGTGACCCGCGGGCCGGCCAGGGCCTGAAGCACCTGTAAGAGCAGCGTCCCGCCGATGGCCGCACCAACCGAGACCCATCCCGTGATAAGGATCGCCATGGGCTCGGGTGAGGTCGGGCCGCGCGTATCCGGCGGCGTCTCGGCGACGGCCTCGCGCGTGGCGGTTGCCGACATCCCTTCAGCTCCGATCCCCGCTCAGTGCTTCAGCGGAAAAGGGGAGCTTAGTTGCCCTCGTACTCAGGCGGAACCGGGAGGTCCGGGAACCACTTGGAGAAGATGTCGGCGTACGTGCCCTCATCGATGATCTCCTGCAGGGCCCCGTTAGCGGCTTCGGTGAGTTCAGGGTTGTCCTTCGAGAAGGCGAAACCGTACTTCTCGTCGGTGTCGATGGCCTCGGCGATCTCCAGACCGGAGCGCTGCTCGACCTCGGCGATCGACGACCCCTCGTCGTTCACGACCGCCTGTACATTGCCCGCCTCGAGGTCGGTGAACGCGTCTGGAGCGGCGTCGAAGGTCTTGATCTCGACTCCGTTGGGGGCCAGGTTGTCCTCGGCCCAGAGTTTTCCCGTCGTGCCCTTCTGGACGGCGACGATGTCACCCTCACCCAAGTCATCCGCCGACGCGACGTCCCCGGACTCTGCGGTATTGATCGTCAACGCCTGCCGCGAGTTGAAGTAAGGATCGGAGAAGTCGACGATCTCCTCGCGCTCGGGAAGGATCGTCGATGCGGCCGCCACCATGTCGAACTTGTTCGCGGCTTGGGCGGTGAAGATCGTGTCGAAGTTGGCCTTCTTCCACTGGACCTCGAGGTTCAGCTTCTCCGCGATGGCCTCGACCATCTCGACGTCGAAGCCCTGCTCCTCGCCATCCTTCACGAACTCGAAGGGCCGGTAATCGAGGCAGGAGCCCACGGTGAAGATCCCCTCTTCGATCGTTTCGAACTGAGCGCCGGAATCGTCTCCTCCGCCGCCTCCGGTATCCGTTTCCGGTGCCTCTTCGCCACACGCCGCCGCGACTACCAGCAGCAACGTGCTCAACAGGATCACCGATTTGAGCCGGCCGCTCGCGATTCCACTCATTCGTTCCTCCCCCGTGAAC
>JALZOM010000096.1 GCA_030913945.1 Actinomycetota bacterium | reverse complement strand
GGGTAACCAAGCTCGAGAAGATCAAGTTCCGCTCTGCCGAGCAGAGCCGCGCCGAGAACCTCCGAAAGATGATCGTTGCGACCGCCAAGGACGTACGCGTTCTATTGATCAAGATCGCAGACCGCCTGCACAACATGAGAACGCTGGCCCCCCTGAAGCCAGAGAAGCGTGTGCTTATTGCGCGCGAAACCCTCGAGATCTACGCGCCGTTGGCCCACCGTCTTGGCATGTACGCCACCAAGTGGGAGCTCGAGGACCTCGGCTTCGCGACGCTCCATCCGAAGCGTTTCGAGGAGATCGAGGCGCTGGTGTCACAACGTCAGCCCGAGCGCGAGCGGGTGCTCGACGAGGTTTGCGAGGACATCCAGAAGAAGCTCGGCGAGGTGAAGATCAAGGTCGAAGTTTCGGGGCGGCCGAAGCACCTCTATTCCATCTACGAGAAGATCGTGCTACGGGGAAAGCAGTTCGACGAGATCTTCGACCTCGTCGGGATCCGCGTGGTGGTCGACTCGGTCAGGGACTGTTACGCCGCGCTGGGGGCCATCCACACGCTGTATAGGCCGGTGCCGGGTCGCTTCAAGGACTACATCGCGATGCCCAAGTTCAACATGTATCAATCCCTGCATACGACCGTGATCGGCAACGCCGGGCGCCCCATGGAGATCCAGATCCGCACACAGAAGATGCATAAGGCGGCCGAGTTCGGCATCGCGGCTCATTGGCTGTACAAGGAGCAGGCGCGCGGGAAGGTGCCGGAAGAAGAGATCGCATGGCTACAACGAGTCATGGATTGGCAGCGGGAGTCGGACGATCCGAAGGAATTCATCGAGTCGCTGAAGATCGACCTGTATTCCGACGAGGTCTTTATCTTCACGCCGAAGGGTGACGTAGTGGCGCTGCCTCGCGGCGCGACCCCTATCGACTTCGCGTACTCGATCCACACGGAGGTCGGACACAAGACTGTGGGGTCTCGGGTGAACGGACGGCTTGTGTCTCTCAATCACGAGCTCGCTTCAGGAGACTCCGTCGAGGTCATCACGTCGAAAGGATCCACCGGCCCATCCCGGGACTGGCTGCACATCGCACAGACACCGCGTGCGCGCAACAAGATCCGGCAGTGGTTCTCCAGGGAGCGGCGTGAGGACGCGTTAGCTCAGGGCCGTGATGCTCTTCAGCAGAGCATGCGTAAGCAGGGCCTACCCGTGGACAAGATCTCCAAGGGCGGCATCCTCGGGCAGATCTCGGACGAGCTCAAGTACACGGACCTCGATTCGATGCACGTTGCGATAGGGGAGGGCCGTTTGTCGACCCAGTCGGTGACCACCAGGGTGCTGCGCCTCTTCGAACCGGAGCCGGACGAGGAGGTCGTCCCCGAAGAGCCGCGCCGGCGGCGCTCACTGAAACCGCGCGGCAAGGGGGTCATCGTCGAAGGGCATGACGATCTCCTCGTGAGGCTGGCGCAATGCTGCACGCCGATGCCGGGGGATCCCATCGTTGGGTTCCTCACCCGAGGGCGGGGCGTGTCCGTGCACCGCAACGACTGCCCGAACGCCCGGGCCCTTCAGGGCGTCGACGAGGGCCGGATGAGCGAGGTCTGGTGGGATAACCGGCAGCAGAGCACCTTCACCGCCGCCATCCAGGTCGAGGCTCTCGATCGCACCAAGCTGTTGCGCGATGTCACTTCGGCGATCTCCGACCAGGGCATCCACATCATCTCCTCCACCACGCGCACCGGACGGGATGGGATCGCCACCTTGACCTTCACTCTGGAACTGGCGGACCCCAGTCACCTTCAGCACGTCATCCAGAGTGTGAGGCGGGTCGACTCGGTGTTCGATGCGTCGCGCGTGGTTCCATCTGCGGCGCGCGGGTAAAGCGTCCGTAGTGATTACCCGCCTTCGCTCCTCGTTCCTAGCTCGTCCCGTGACGATGTCGATGTTCGTCGCCTGTGGTCTTCTCGGGGCTTGCACCCAGGGGGACGATTTCGCGCCACCACAGGCCGCCGAACCGGCGGACGCTTTCGTGGCTGCGTGGGATGAAGGGGACGCGGCTGCGATGGTCGACTTCTTCGACGCCGATTCCGCTCCCGAATGGTCAGAACGCCGGCTCGACCGCTTGTTGGGGGCCGTGGTGGACGGTGTCGTCCACTCCATGCGTGTGGAACTCAACGGAGCCGTCACCCAGCCCGAAGTGGGGTCCCAGGAGGGGCTCGAGGAGGGTGGTCTCGAGGCTGCCGTGCCCTACGTGGTGTCGTTCGAGTCGGAGGCACTAGAGGAGCCGGCCTCGCTCGACGGTGAGTTCGAGATGACCTACGACGTCGATTCCGAGCGGTGGGGCGTCGTGTGGAGCAAGGACCTCTTGTGGCCCGGCATCCAGGGAGCCGCAGGATTCGACGTCAAGTCGAGGTGGCCCGCCCGGGCGGCGATACTCGACCGCAATGGACGCCGGCTGGCGCGGGGGACCGGGTCGTCGCGCTCCTATCCTTTCGGTTCTTCAGCTGGAACCACCGTGGGCCACCTCGAACCGGTGGACAGGCAAACCGCGGCCGCGAGCGACGGGATGTATCAGGAGGGGGACCTCATCGGTGCCTCGGGTCTCGAGCTGGCTTACGAGGAACGGTTGGCCGGCGTCCCGACGACGAAGTTGATCGTCGTCGATCGGAAAGGGAAAGCCCTCGAGACCCTCGGAACGAGCCAGGGCAGTCCCGGCAAGCGTGTAAAGGCGACCCTCGACATCAGGGTCCAGCAGGCCGCCGAGTCCGCCTACGGTTCAACTAGGGGTGGCGCCGTGGTGATGGATCCCGGCACGGGCGACATGCTGGCGATCGTGTCTTCCTCGCCGTTCGATCCCAATGGCTACGTGGGCGTCGCCGGCGTCGAGCCGTTCAATCGCGCCCTATCCGGCCTCTATCCTCCGGGGTCCTCGATGAAGGTCGTGACGGCCGCGGCTGCTCTGGACACCGGGACCGTCACGTCCACCACGACGGTGACAGGACCCGCCAACTATCAGGGGGTCACGAACTTCGAATCGGGAGTGTACGCGGCCATCCCGTTCTCCTCGGCCGTCAAGTTCAGCGTGAATACGGCCTTCGCGCAGATCGCAGAAGACCTGGGAGGCAAGACGATGACGCGCTACGCGCGGGTGTTTGGCTTCAACGGGGATCCAACCATGGCGTTGGATGCGAGTGCCTCTTCGTTCCCTCCTCCGGAGGATCTGAGCGATCTGATGTGGGGATCGATCGGTCAGGCTCAGGTTCTCGCCACTCCCCTCGTGATGGCGAACGTGTCGGCGACGATCGCGAACAACGGGATCAGGATGGAACCACGCGCAACCTTCCTTGATGACAAGATCGGTGAACGAGCCGTAGCGCGCAAGACGGCGCGGACGATGAACCAGCTGATGC
>JALZOM010000093.1 GCA_030913945.1 Actinomycetota bacterium | reverse complement strand
GTACACCGCTTACCTCGACGCGAACGTCGAGAACCAGGCTCGCGAAGCTGGGGTCGCTTTGGTGGTCGGCAAGGTCGAAGGACTCAACCAGCTCGAGCGACACATCAACGAGTTGTGCCGCGATTTCGATCGCACCTAGAGGATCGGGCGCTCGCTTATCCTCGCGCCATGAGACGGAACACGGTGTACGCACTGGCACTGTTGTTGCTCGCGATAATGATCGCCGGCTTGTTAGGGATCCTTCGGGTGGCTCAGATCCCCGGCGTCGGCTTCTAGCCACAGCTAGAACAGCTAGAAGAAGATTCCTCCTCGAACCTTCAGATTCTTCAACAGCATCTGTTGCACGGTGTCTCTGATGCTGTCGGTTAGCTCGAACACCAGCATCTTGTCGTCCGCTGCATCCTCCGGGTAGTCGTCCATCGGGATGGGCTCTCCGAACTCGATGATCCAGCGGGCGGGAAGCGGGATCGCCCCCAGAGGTCCCAGCAACGGCCATGTGGGTGTGATGGGGAAGTACGGGAGACCCAGCGCTTTCGCTAGAAAGCCGGAGTTGGCGATCATCGGGTAGGACTCCTCAGCGCCGACGATGGCGACAGGGATTATCGGTACCCGCGCCCGCAGCGCAACCTCGATGAACCCCCCGCGGCCGAACCGCTGCAATCGGTAGCGCTCGCTCCACCCCTTGCCAACCCCCTTGAACCCCTCGGGGAAGACCCCCACCAGCTCGCCGCGCCGCAACAACTCGTAGGCGTCCTCATCACAAGCGACCGCGTTCCCCGCCTTCCGGGCGAGTGGCCCAAGTATCGGCAAACCGAAGACGAGGTTGGCCCCGATGTTTCGCACCGTGCGTCTTTCGGGGTGCTCTGTCGCCACCGCGTGCTGCATCATCACGGCGTCAAGTGCGACGGTGCCGGAGTGGTTGCCCACGAGCAGCGCCGGCCCGTCGGCGGGGATCCGATTCACCCACAAGGTTCGAACCCGAAAATAGTGCTCGTAGAGAGGTTGCATCAACGGCACGAGTACCTCACGCGCCAGCTCCGGGTCGTACCCGAAGTCGTCGATCGGGTACCGGCCGCTCAAGCGCCGTCGCGCGAAGGCGCCCAGCCAGTCGATGAAGCCTTCGATCGGATTCGAGGCCTCGGCGGGTGGCGAAGGTGCGGGCACGACCTCCGCTGAGGAGGTCTCGCCGCCGTGGACCCTGCAGTAGTCGTTGCCGTCAACCGCGTTGTTCCTGCATGGACGCCCCGTCGAGGTGGTGGCTCGGCACCGGGCCCGCCCCGCCTGTTTACGAGCGGCGGTCGAGGACGACGCCGCCCGCGCGCGAGTGTCGATCTGGATGACTTCCGCGTCGCCCATCAGACGGTCTCCACGTCGCTGCCGCTCTCGGAACCAAGAGCATCGATGAGGTCTCGCTCCCAGCGCGGCCTCACGGCGGGGTCGCCATGGGGTTCGGAATCCCTGTGATGCTTGAAGTCCAGCAGTGCCTCCTGAGAGGTGAACCGGGGAGCAAAGCCGAAAGCCTCCTGAGCGCGGCGTATATCGACCACCCGGCCGAACAGGATCAACCTGATCTGGTCAACCGGAAAGTCGACGAGGTTGAAGCGCTGGAGGAGACGCGCCGTAGGTCCGGCAGCGGGAAGCAGTAAAGGTAACTGCGGGCGGCCCAGCAATCTGATCGCCTGCGACAGGTACACGATGCCCGGAGCGGCGATGTTGTAGATACCGCGACTGTCACCGGTCATGGCGGCGGACAGGGCATCAACGGCATCCTCTTCATGCAACAGTTGGAGTCGGGGGTCGAACCCCAGCGCCGTTGGGATCACCGGCAACGACAGATAGTCGGTCAGGCTGGACCGCACCGTTGGGCCAACCACATTCTGCGTCCGAAGGACGACGAGGTCCACGTCCCGACGCCGGCGCCCGAAGTCGCGAGCGTAGGTCTCGGCCTCAGCGCAGTCCTTCGCGTACCCCGACAGGTCGACGTGTCGGGCCGCGTGATCCTCGGGCACTATCGATGGTTCCCCCGGACCCGATCCGTAGACCGCAGACGACGACTTCATAACGACCTTGCGGATGTTCTTGGCCCGGTGAACCGCAGCAAGCAACTGCATCGTCCCTATGACGTTGTTCTCTTTCATCTGGGAACGGCCGCCCAACCGACTCGGGCTCGAGGCGATGTTCGTGTGCACGACCGTATCGACATTCGTCGAATCCAGAACGCGCGCTATGAGTGGGCTCCGGATATCGGCTCGGACGAAGTCAAGCTTCTCGATCCCGACCGGTGGTTCTTCGATATCGACACCCACCACCAGCTCGACGTCATCGTCGCGCTCGAGCTTCTTGGCCAGCCGCAATCCGAGGAAGCGCGAAACACCGGTTATGAGCACACGCCGCTTAGCGGCCACAGCTCCCCCCTAGTTGTTCTTAGGTCCGACGATGGCGGTAGATCCCGCCCCCGCCCTCAACTTTGCCCCTGCGTCGCCTTTGTTAATCGCCAGCGACATGTAGTCATACGAGTCCTCGACCAGCACGAACTCGCCCACGTCCACATCGGCGAACGTGTCTCCGAACGGGACGTTCAAGCGATGCCCCTCGAGCCTCACTTCCAAGACTCGGCCCCGTTGCAGCCCGGTCTTCTCGAGCACGTCTCTGCTCATGTTGAGCTGCAGGTTGCCGAACCTGTCCACCTGCAGGACCTCTGCATGCAGATGGTCGTCGTGGAGCCAGGCCGCAGGGATCTCCAGTGGAATGAGATCGGCCGGTTCCACCTCCGGCCCCAGTTCCGAGGGGTCGACCCCGTTGGCTACGTGGGCCGCGGCGGGAGCGAAAACATCCCGGCCCTGGAAGGTGTGTGACACGGGGGACAACGTGTACTTCTCACTCGTTATCTCGAATGCGCGCCGAATGCCTCCGCATTCCACTGAAGCTGGCATCAACAAGCCGTTATCGGGACCCACAAAGATGGAACCCGCGACCGTCTCGAGAACGATCGCCTTGCGCCCCGAACCGACGCTTGGATCGACGACGGCGAGGTGCACCGCAGGCGGCATGAACCTGCAGGATTGAAGTAACACGATCGCCCCATGACGGATGTCCTGCCTCAGGATGTTGTGGTGGATCTGCACGACCTTGAGGTGGGGAGCGATCTTGAGCATGACTCCGTGGCAGACGCCCACGAACTCATCCTGAAGTCCGTAGTCCGACAAGAACGTGACGATCCCGCGCTTCTCCATCTAGGGAACCTTCCCCACGAGCGAGGCCGTTACTTTCCTTGTTGGCGCCGCTGCCAGCGCGTCTTCTTGAGCATCTTGCGATGTTTCTTCTTGCGCATCTTCTTGCGGCGCTTCTTGACGAGAGACGGCATCCTTCACTCCTTAACTCAACTGCTCTTAAAGACGCACCTATTCAGACCGGAACAGGTAGCGCATATCGACCGGTCCCTTGGAGCGGCCATCCGTATCGATCTTGATCGATCCCAAACGGAGGCCTCTCACTCCCTCCGTGACGGGAGACACCATCCGGAGGAAATCCTCGGACGCATCGTATTCCAGCACGCCGATGCCCACGCACGAACCCTTCCCGTCCTCCATGCCCACTACCAAAGCATCCAGAAGTCTCATATCGAACTCCGGGGGCAGCGTGGGCATGAAAACGGTGGGTTTGACCCTCCAGCGCGACGTTCCAGTGGCGAAGTACGACTGAAACTGCTGTTCACGGAAGCTCATACGCTCCTCGGCGCTGCGAACATCGATCTCCTGCGCGACGTCCAGCTCGAGCACCTCTGCAGGCGTGAAGCGGTGGGAGATGCCTACTATCGGCTCTAGCTCCCCGCCCCGTTCGAATGCGACCACGAAGTCTGGGCGAACGGTTTGCATCTTGTGGTACTTGAGCGACTGGCCGTTGATGCCCGAGGTATAGCCGGTGGTGTCGACGACGATCATCGGACATCCTGCCTCGCGCGCCTTCGCAACGAGCCGAGCGGTTCCGGCCACGAGTGGAAGAAGGTGCCCCCGAGGCGTGATGTTGCCTACGAAGCCAAGTTCGTCGGCAACCAGCAGCGACTCTCGAGTCAACTCCTGAATGTCTGCGCAGAGCCGTAGTCCGACGGTCGTGGGAGGGCCCACCGTGGATTGTCCGACCTCCGCATCCACGATCGCTGCCGAGATGCCGGCCGCCGCCGCCCGGCGAACGAGTTCGATACCGAAGGTCGTCTTTCCTGTATCGATCCCCCCCAGCAGCAGAACGACTCCAGGATTCTCCAGCAATCGGTCGTACGCTCTTTCGAGATCCAAAGTTCACACCGACCCTCGGTCGAGTTTCAAGAAAAAAGACCGCCCCTCGGGACGGTCGAGCTGCACTACGCCGCCGGCGATTCAGCCGGCGTCCATGTACCTCGAGTCAAGATACTTGCGGACGTCCTCTTCGCGGAGCCTGAAGCCCCGACCGATGCGGACGGCCGGCATCTGACCCGCCTTGATGAGGCGGTAAACGGTCATGTTGGACACCCGAAGCTGGCGCGCGACCTCGGCCACCGTGAGGAAACGACCTATGGTCGGGGGGTTGTCTGCGGAGGTGCCGCCTGAAGAATTCCCGGGATCCGTCATCGCGCCCAGACTATACCAGCAGTCACCCCAGGCCCCCCTAGACCCTTCCCTCAACACCTCTCACACGGTCAGACGCCCGTCCCGAAGGATCGTCCTGCCATCGATGTCCACGTTCGGCTCGAGGACGATCCCGTCTTGATGGGATGACACTCGAACCGTTCCACCGAAAGTGTGGTTGTCACCGAAAGCGACGTGGATCGTGCCGAGGATCTTTTCATCCTCGAGGACGTTGCCCGTCAGCCGAGCAGCGTCGTTCGTTCCGATCCCGAGCTCGGCAACGGCGAATGCCTCGCGACCGTGAGGTTCGAGGATGGCTTGGAACTCATCAGCTGATGGGCCCGACATGCCGGTTATGTATCCGCCCTCGATGTCAACCGTGAGAGGCTGATCAAGCCTTCCGATCGGCCAGATGGTCCCGTCGAAAACGATGCGACCGCTCGTCGTGCCTTCGACGGGAGCGACGAAGCCTTCACCAGCCGGGAGGTTGCCGAATCCTCCCGCGGCAGTGATGTCGCCGTCATCCGAAAGGGCCGTTCGCCCCTCGATACCGAGCGTGATGTCGGTCCCCTGCGTGCTCGTGATGTCTACCTGGTTACCCGCAGTCAGCGCGGCAGCGACGGCTCCGGAGAGCCGACGCACTTGGGCGTAGTCCGCCGCCATCGTGCGGACCAACATGTCCTCGGTTATCTGAGGCATGGTCGCAGCTCTCGCGCCCCGGGCACACGCGGCACGACGGGCTTCGGTATGGGACAAAGACTTCGTGGTGGGAGCGATCAGGACGTCGCACACGAGCATGGCTGCTGCGACCGGAGGCGGCGGCTCCTCCCCGTTCGTGTCGCGCTCCGACATCTCCATTAGCACGGACTCGGCTCCCATAACCCTAGCGGCCTCGCTCAACGCGCGACCGATAGCGAGGCGTTCCGGGTCGGTCACGACGAGGACCTCTTCGTCGGGTCGGACGGCCAGGCAATCCTCGAGGACCGTTCGAAGCGCCTCGTCCATATCGCTCATCCTTCAGGACCTTCGAGACGTCGGATGATTCGATCGAAGAGACGCCACGAGGGCTCGTAGAGACGGGGCGGACGATTGTCGTCCATGGGGATAACGATCACATCGCGCTTCTCCGCCCACGCCACGGCGAGCGCCGGATCATTGATATCCATCACCGCGACGGTCGGGATGCCTCTCTCGATCGCGGCTCCCGCGAACCCGTGGTCGCCGAGGACGATGTCGGGCCAGGGTTCGGCCTCGAGCATGACCTCCATGGGTCTGGACGAATGTGTATGGAACAACGACGCTCCATCCGAGATGCAGCCGACATCGCCGACGTAGCGGATCTCGGCGCGCGATTTGAGGGCCGGCAGTTTCTCCTCTTCTCGGAGCCTAATCACTTTGCCCCCAGCGTCCCGGTAGGCCTCCACGACCTTGATGTGATGATCGAGCATCCCGGTGGGGTGACCTGTGGTAGCCAAGAGAGTTGCCCCTCGTCGTGCCTCGTCTCGTAGCCGCTCCGCCCCTGCGACTATCGCCTCGACGGTCCGCTCCGGGTCGACGGTGTCTTCGCCGGCGAGGTCCTCGACGTCGGGAGAGCAGCCGGTGAGCTGCGCGAGGAAGCCCAGGACCTCGAGTGCCGTGTATTTCTCGATGCCGCTGAGGCCGAACCTGGCCTCGATGTCATCGTCGAGCATGCCGCGTATCTTCGACACCGCGTTGTTGCGAGAATGGGACCGATGACGGCCGGTTATCCCGGCAGCGACCAACGCATCTTTCGTCTCGATCAGGAAGTCCTTGTACATGCGAGCATCCTAAGGGTTGGTCTGCAGGCGACCACTCGATGTGAACCGGAAGGAGTCGCGTTGAGCACTGAACTATTCTCTCTATCGGGCAAGATCGCTCTCGTAACCGGAGCGTCACGGGGCATCGGACGCGCGATCGCGCTTGCGATGGCGGCGGCGGGCGCCGACGTTGCAGTGGCAGCGCGCAGCGAGGGTGACCTCGAGAGTTTGGCCGCGGAGATACAGACACATGGCCGTCGCTGCCTCGTCGTTCCGACGGACGTCACGGATCGCGCCGCGATCCAATCGATGGTCGACAGAACCGTCGTCGAGCTCGGAGGGCTGCAGATCCTAGTGAACAACGCGGGGGGAACGAAGTTCGTGTCCCCGCTCGTAGCGCTGCGCCCGGAGGGGTGGGACAAGGTCATGGCTCTGAATCTGGACTCGGTGTTCCACGCGACCCAGATAGGGGCCCAAGCGATGATCGACGGGGATGGAGGCTCCATCATCCAGATCTCATCCGTCGCAGGCGTGCAGGGCGCCGAGGGCCTGTCCTTCTATTCCGCCGCGAAGGGAGGCGTCCGGCTGATGACCCAGGCGGTCGCCAAGGAATTGGCTCAATCCCGCGTGCGCGTGAACTCCATCGCCCCGGGTTGGGTGGCGACCGATCTCAACTCGAACCTTCGAGAGGACGAGCCGACCGACAAATACATCCGATCGACGATCCCGATGGGTCGATGGGGGACGTCCGAGGAGATCACCGGTGCTGCGATCTTCCTCGCGTCAGATGCTTCCTCGTTCGTCACGGGAGCGACACTGGTCGTGGACGGCGGTCAGACCGCATGACTCAACGCGTGCAGGAGCCCGTTCCGACGGCCCCGGTACGCCCGGTACCCCGACTGATGTCGTCGGCAACCTCTTCGCCCACCAGCGCGTACCCGGTGTTGCCGTCGGTCGTTGAGGCGGCGAAGATCACCCCACCCACCCGCCCGTCGGGAAGGACGAAAGGCCCGCCCGAGTCGCCCTGCTCCACGCCGGCGCGGAGCTCATAGACCGAGCGGGTGACCTCGGCTCGTCCATAGATGTCGCGCCCTCGCGCCTGGAAGCTGCCTTGCACCGCGGCCGGCAGCACCTCGAGCCGGCCACCCTGGGATCCCGGATAACCGAGGGTGGCACCCGGAGTTCCGCGCGCAAGCGTGTCGCGCTCTAGCTCCAGGACCGGGGCCGTCAATCCCTCCACGTGCAGGATCGCCACGTCGGTGTTCTTGTCGAAGCTGACGACGGTGGCCGCGTGCGCTCCGCTGGCAAGCTCTTCGACCGTCACGTTCTGACCCCCGGCTACTACATGCGCGTTGGTCACGACGGTGGACTCCGCGGCTATCCACCCACTGCCCAGCTGGGTCCCACCGCAGGCGGGAACGACGATCCGTACGGTTGAGGCCTGAGCGGCTCTCCTCGCTCGTTCCGCGACGCGCCCCGACGGCAGCTCGACCGGCGGGCCGATCTGCGGGGGGAGGCCGGCGAAGACCTGCGGGAAATCGGTCGTCGCGAGGTACTGGCGCAGAGATCCCAAGACATCCGGTGGCTCCGAGACGTCGATCATCGCGCGCAACAACGTGGAACGCTGGAGCTCGCGTGCCAGCGGCCGGATCGAGCTCTGGGCCAACAGCGAGCCGACGAGCCAGTAGGTCAATAGCGTCAGGACGATCCCGAAGGCAGCACCGAGCCCCGCATCGAGACCCCCGAGACGGGCGCGCTTGGCCAGTGTTCCGGACCGATGTCCGACCACATAGCCCAGCGCCTGCCCCAGCGACAGGCACAGGAACACGATCAACAGAGACAGCATGACCGAGCCCATCCCGGCTTGATCCGTGAACGCATCGGCTATGCGGGGGCCAAGCGCCACCCCAGCCACGAGTCCGATGAATCCGCCTCCGAGCTCGAAGACCTGTCCCAGCAACCCTCGTCGCCATCCTCGATAGGCGAGTAACGCCGCCAAGATCAAGACGATGACGTCGGCTAGGTTCACCTACCCCAGGCCAGTTTGAAGCGCGCGGAAGGTCAGCCCGAAGTTCACCAGGGCCACGATCCCGAACACGACGTAGGGGATCTCCTTGAATCGCTCCGACGCGTACCGATGCGCGGCTATTAGCAGGGCCGCAGGGAACAGTCCCCCGTAGACGTAGTGGAGCCACACCGGTCCACTAGGCGGCGTCGGGCGCCCGCCCATGAGGAACAGGACGATCCCGACCACGATCTGTATGCCTAGGACGACTTGAAGAGCGGCCAGCAGGGTCCAGTACCAGTCGTGGGGTGGCTTGTTGCGCACGAACGCGTAAAGGGTCCACAGAGCCATCAACAAGAAGCCTGCGGGAACTGCATACGCGACGTACTCGTGGATTGCGTTCACGGTGGCAATCTACGGGGCAGAGCCGGCTAACGAACGCAATCTCGGAACGCATGCCCCCAGGACCTCGCGCACCGACGCCTCGATCTCGTTGCGGTAGGGCTTGGAGACCTCGTCCGCCGGCTTGTCGTCCATCCACTCGTTGGGGATGCGCTCGGGCACGTCGCACATCTCCGCGAAATGCATCGTCCAGACCTTGGGAACCACGGTTTCGAACTGGTATCCGCCTCCTCCTGTGGCCACCAAGCGACCCGAGGCGAAATCATGAGCGCACCGGTGCAGGATCTCGATCATCGGTGGGAAGGCCGGCATCGTCAGGCCCAGATTCGCAAGCGGGTCGTTGAAATGCGTATCGGCGCCGAGTTGCACGACCAACACGTCAGGGCGGAACGCTTCGGCGAGCCCCCGCGCGGTCTCCTCCAGCGCCCAGAGATAGTCCTCGTTCCCGGTGAGCGGAAGCAGCGGGATGTTGGCGGAGGTCCCGATGGCATCGCCGCCCCCGATCTCGTTCTCGAACCCGGTACCCGGGTAGAGGTAACGACCGGACTGGTGGAGGGACAAAGTAAGGACGCGCGGTTCCTCGTAGAAGATCCACTGAACACCGTCGCCATGGTGCACGTCGACGTCGATGTACATCACCCGCCAGTCGGGATGGAGGCGGAGGATCCGTCCGATCGCCACAGCCGGATCGTTGTAGATGCAGAAACCCGAGGCCTCGCTCCGTCGCGCGTGATGGAGCCCCCCGGCGGGGTTGAAAGCGTGCTGCGCCTCCCCTGTCGCCACCAGTTCTGCGGCCCTCACGGACGCGCCGCAAACGGCAGCGGCCGCGACATGCATGTCGTCGAAGATCGGGTTGTCTGGGGTGCCGAGTCCGAACTGCCGTCCGAGACCTGTCGGGGCCATCCCCGTGTCGATGTCTTTCACCGCGTTGACGAAGACAGGATCGTGCACGGCGAGGATCTCGTCATCGGTAGCGGAACGCGACGGCACCTCCACGACCCGCGCATCATCCAAGAACCCCATCGTGCGAATGTTGTCGTAGGTAATGAGAACGCGCTCCGGCCGCAGCGGATGCGAAGTGCCAAAGTCATAGGCCTTTGCGATGTCGTCGACGATGATGAGGGCGGTGGACTCGCTCAATCGAGTTCCTCATCGATCTCGTCGAGTAGCAAACCCATGACGATCGCGTCCCACAGTTCGCCATTGCGCCTTCTCCAGTGCCGCCTGAGATAGCCCTCTTGCTCGAAGCCGCACCTCTTGTAGAGGCGGATGGCTGCCTCGTTATGAGGCCATGTTTGAAGCGTGATCTTGTAGGCCCCCGACCGGCGCGCCCAGTCGATCGCCGCTTCCACAAGCGCGGACCCGACCCCGCGCCCGCGCCATTCAGTCCTGACTGCCATCCCAAGGTCCAGCAACCCCGAACCGGTGAGCCCCAGGCTTCCAACGATCCCGTCGCCGACCTCGGCGACCAACATCCGGCCGTTCCCTTCGATGAAACTCTCTGTGAAACGCGTCTGGACCTTGGCCCGATCGACCGGTGGCTCCGTCCCTATCCAGCGGCGCTCGGAAGCGACTTCCTCGTGGATGTCGAGGACGATCGGGAGGTCCGCCTCGCTTAGCGGGCGAACGATGATCTGGCTCATCTCAGGCTTCCGGCTCGCCTCCGGCGAGCTCCCGGGATCGTTCCATCGCAGCCTGGATCGCATTGAGGAACGCGGCGCGCACGCCCGACTGCTCCAGCACCTGGATGGCTCTTGTGGTCGTCCCCCCCGGTGACGTCACCATCTCGCGCAGCTCGACCGGATGCATGTGTTCGTCCCGAAGCAATTTCGCAGACCCGAACATCGTCTGTATCACCAGATCAGTCGAGATCTCGCGTGACAAACCCAAAAGGATGCCCGCTTCGATCATCGCCTCCGCCAGGAGTGCGAAATACGCCGGGCCCGATCCCGAGATCGCAGTGACCGCGTCCAATGAGCTCTCCGGAACCGTGACCACGCGACCAACGTTCTCGAGGACCTCGCGCGCGAGGCCTAGATGAGTCTCGCTCGCATGGCGTCCGGCCGCGATCCCGGCCATGCCTTCGTGGACGGTGGAGGCTGTATTGGGCATCGCTCGGACGACCGGAGCGGAGGTGGACAACCGCCCCTCGATGAAGTCGGTCGGGATAGCCGCCACCACCGACAGCACCGTCTGGTCCTCGCCCACATGTGCTGAGATGTCGGCAAGCAAGGCTTCGATGTCCTGCGGCTTGACGGCCAGCACGATGACGTCCGCCCCGGCAACCGCCCCCGCGTTGTCGGTGGTCGTCTCGATCCCATGTGCGACCGCAAGATCCTCGAGGCGTTCTGGACGTCGCCCTGTCACCACGATCTCGTCCGGTTTGCGCCATCCGGACGCGAGAAGCCCGGCGATGAGAGCCTCGCCCATCTTCCCGCCTCCCAGCACAGCCAGCTTCGCCATATCGATGCCTATGATGTCAGGTCTGCAAGGGGTCGAAGAAAGGGACCGGCACAGTGCTAAGTCGCTCGATGCTGTGGATCGCGGAGAAACCGGCGATGGAGAAACTGGTCACGCGTAGCAGATTGACTCGCTCGGTCGTCGACCGGTTCGTGGCCGGCTATGCGCTGGACGACGCGATCGACGCCATCGTGGACCTCAACGGGAAAAAGGTTGGAGGGATCCTGGATCTCTTGGGCGAGGGAGTCTCAGATCCCGAGGGAGCCGCAGCGGCCGCGGACGACTATCTCGTCGCCATCAAGAGGATCCAGGAGAGCGGCGTGGATACGACCGTTTCCGTCAAGCTCACCCAGTTGGGTCTCGCGTTCGATAAGGGAGCATGCATCGACCATCTCCGGAGGCTCGCTGCCGAAGCAACGGCGGCCGGAACCACGGTAGAGATCGACATGGAGCAGTCCGACTACGTCTCAGACACCCTGGACGTCTACCGCTTGCTCCACGCAGACCACCCCGAGCTCAGGATCGCGATACAGGCCTACCTTCGCCGCACTCCGATCGACCTCGAGATGATGGCCGGCATCAAGCCGAAGGTGAGGCTCGTCAAGGGCGCCTATGCCGAACCCGAGAACGTGGCGTTCCGCAAGCGCACGGAGATCGACGCCCAATTCGCATTCCTCACCGACTGGCTGTTCCGTCGCGGGACGATGCCCGCCATCGCCAGTCACGATGGCGAACTCCTCGATCACGCCACGTCGGCCGCGGCTCACAACAACGTCGGCAAGGATGATTTCGAGATCCAGATGCTCTACGGGGTCAGAAGTGACCTCCAGGAAAGCCTGGCCGCGCAGGGCTACAAGGTTCGCTGCTATGTCCCCTATGGGTCCGCCTGGTATCCGTACCTCACGCGCCGGATCGCCGAGCGGCCCGCTAACTTGCGTTTCTTCTTGCGGGCGTTGATACGCCGCTGAGACCTCGCGCGACGTTGGTCGGGTCGCGGGGTGCCATGAAAGAAAGGCCCCAGAAACCAAGATGCAGCCGCCCCTCGTGCACTTCCCCACGCACGAACAGCAACCGAATCTAAGGCTTCTGGGGCCTGTTGTTCCGAGAGACCGCATGTGCGAAGCACGCATGCTTCGTATTTCAGCCTCTCGGAACGTGCGAGAACATAGCGACACGCACCGGATGTCGTCAACGCGCCAACGTCGCAGGTGGGGAAACATAAGTCCTGCTCACGGCGTCCTCATTTTTCTTCGCGAGCTAAGCACCTTTTTTCGCGTCGTGGCGCGCAGTGGTCTTTAGCAGGTGCAGAGATGCGGAGCGCGTTCGGTCATCAAGCAGTTGAAGAGCTCGATGAACTCGGCTGCCGAACGCTTCCAAGAAAAGGCTTGGGCGGAGCGAACCGCCGACACTCGGAAGTCTCGGATCAGCTGCTCGTCGCCAAGCAGGGTCTTGAGCCGCGACGCGAACACCACCGGATCGCGCGTATCTACAAGGAATCCGGACTCCCCGTCCCGTACCACGTACGAAAGGCCGCCCACCGGTGTGCCGACGACCGGGGTGCCGCAGGCCTGAGCTTCGAGGGCCGCCAGTCCGAACGATTCCGAGTGGGAGCAAACGACAAGGGCGTCCGAGGCGTTGTAGAAGGCCGGCAGGCAGTCGTGACGCTGAGGGCCCATGAAGCGCACGTTGCTTTCGAGGTCGAGCTCGGTCACGAGCTCGTTGAGCCGGCGCACCTCACTGTCGCCGTCGGTCCCACTGGCACCGCCCACGATCATGAAGACGACGTCTCTCTCGACGGGTCCAACCAGCTGCTCGACCGCGCGAACCGCCAGCTCGATACCCTTCAAGCGCTGGATGCGCCCCACATACAGCACGACCACCTCGTCCCGAAGCCCCAGTAGAGCTCGCGCCGCAGCGCGGTCGCCCCGAGAGAAAAGGGAGTGATCAACTCCAGGGTGGATCGTCTTGAGCCGGTCATGCGAGGCCCCGTACAGGCACGCCAGATGATCCCACTCGTCGTCGGTGGACGCGACTAGAACGTCGGCCGAGCGGATGACCTCCATCTCGCCGTCGATCCGTTCCTGGGGTTCGGGGACGTCTCCGGCGGCCAGATGGGAGTTCTTCACGCGTGCGAGCGTGTGATGGGAATGGACGAAAGGAACGTTCCACCGTTCGACCAGAGCCTTAGCGGCGAGTCCCGACTGCCAGTAGTGCGAGTGGATAGCGTCGTAGTGGATGCCTTCGCCCTCCGTGAGATCGGCTATCCCTGCGGAGAACTCGCCTATATATGCGGGCAGCTCGGACTTCGACAGGGAACCCGGGCCGGCGTCGATCGTGATCGCTCGCACGAGGGGGGACAGTTCGGTGATCCGCGACTGGTCCCCCGTAGCGCGCGTGAAGATGTCGGTGCGAACCCCCTGCCGTGCCATCGCCTCGGCCAGCTCGCGCACGTAGATCGTCATCCCTCCTGAGTCGCCCGAACCGGGCTCCACGAGGGGCGACGAATGATAGGAGACAACTCCCAAGCGATCCATCAGGCAACCATCCTAGGTCTCGTCATGGCATGTGCTTCGCCTTGAAGATCCTCACGTTGTTCAACGGCAAAGCTTGTGCTCCCAACTGATACTTGTAGCGCTCCGGACCCCGGAGGAAGTCGAAACGCTCGAATCCACGATCGATGGCCTCGTTCACCAGTTCGCCGACGAGCATCAGACCCGGCGAGGACCTGCGTGCCTCCGGCTCGTAGGCGGAGTTGTAGAGATAGAAGCGCTTCTCCAATTCGAACCCGAAGGTTGAGGCGACGGGGCGACCGCCGATCTCGAGGAAATCGAGGCGCAGCCATCCGAGCGGCATGAAGGCGCGGGCAACGCGGTCGAAGAAGG
>JALZOM010000078.1 GCA_030913945.1 Actinomycetota bacterium | reverse complement strand
CTCGGACTGGACGCCCGGCTCGCGCTATGAGATGGAACATCCGGCCTCGCCCGCACTCCTCGGGGAGGGCGAGAACCTGGAGGTCGACCCGCCGCGCCGGCTGGTCCAGAGCATGGTCGCGCTCTGGAGCGACGAGGTGAAGAGCGAGGGAACGTCCCGGGTCACCTGGGAGATCGAGCCCGTCGGCGACTCGTGCCGCCTGACCGTGACCCACGACGAACTGCGCGAGGGCGCCAACAACGAGCTCTACGGCGGGTGGCCGATGATCCTCTCCGGCCTGAAGACGTGGCTCGAGACAGGTGAGCTGCTAACCACGCCCGGCTCGCTCATGTACACCTAAGCGAACGTCACCACCGAAGGAGTCGGAGGGGTCGATGCGACCCGGCCCCTCCGACGCGTTCGCGTCCGGGCTTACCGGTTGGGGCGCGGTGGGTAGGATTCGGGAGTTATGGCACCCACCGAAGAGCTGAACGACGTTGAGCTACGGGATTCCTATGGGGAGACCCAGCGCCTAGGTGAGTTATGGCGGGACCAACCCGTAGCGATCGTGTGGCTGCGTCACTACGGCTGACCGTTCTGCCGTGAGCACGTCGCGCAGTTGCGCGACCACTATGACGAGATCCGCTCGCTGGACGCGGACGTGGTCGCCATCGGCCTTGGTCGTCCCGACATGGCCGCCGACTTCCGCGATGAGTTCGGGATCCAGTTCCGATTGTTCGTCGACCCAGAGAAGCGCAGCTACAAGCTGCTGAGGATGCAGCGGTCGGGTTGGAGTGGCGTGGTCGGCCCGGCGGTATGGAAGCGAGGCGCGCAGTCACTGCTGAAGGGGCGGGGGATCGCCAAACCGAAGCAGGACCCCAAGCAACTCGGGGGCGCGGTGGTGATCGACATGGAGGGAGACATCACGTTCGTGCACCGGGCAAAGGATTCGTCGGACAACGTCTCAATGGATCTGCTGCTCGACGCGTTGCGACACGCCTAGCGCTTGTCCCCGTAGATCAACGATTCGGCCGAACGCCGAGCGCGTCGCGTGATCCTCAGGTAAGCCTCCTCGAGCTCTTGGCGCGGCTGTTCCCGGTAGCCCATCGCGATGCCGAGTGCCTCGAGACCCTCGGGTGACGGTGGCAATGCGTCGGTGGGACGTCCCGACAGGAAGAACAGCCTGTTCCGGAGCCGCATTAGCCAGCGGTAGGCATCGCCGAGCCGGCGCTCGTCGTCCTCGCTCAACAGATCCGCGTCGTGGGCGGCAGCGAGAGCTGGCAACGTTCCCGTCACCCGGAGCGTTTCGACGCGATACGCGTGCTGCAGCTGCAGGATCTGGGCGCTGAACTCGACATCCGACAGCCCGCCGGGTCCCAGCTTTAGGTGTCGGCGCGGGTCCGTCCCGCGCGGGATGCGCTCACGTTCCATCCGCACCTTGAGGTGCCTGATCTGCGCGATGACGTCCGCGGTGAGCTCCTCTGGATAGGCGAAGCGACGCGTCCCCTGCACTAGAGCGTTCCCCATCTCAGCGTCTCCCGCGGCGACCCGCGCCTTCAACAGGGCCTGGTGTTCCCACGGCTTCGCCCAGCGCGCGTAGTACTCGAGGTAGGAGTCCAGCGACCGCGTGAGGGGGCCCGACTTGCCCTCGGGGCGCAGATTGGCGTCAATGCGGAAGGCCTGGCCCTCGGGGGTGACCTCACCGATGGCGCGGAGCAGATCCTCTCCGACCGCCTCGGCCTTCTCCTGCGACGTGTCGTGCACGAACATCACGTCGATGTCGCTCGAGTAGTTGAGCTCGCGGCCCCCAAGCTTCCCCATTCCGATCACCGCGAACGGAACGTCGATGTCCTCCAGCGCCGCCTCGACGCAGGCGTCGGCGAGGTCCGCCAGGCCGGCCCCGATCGCCTCGACGTCAACGGTGCCACCGACGTCCGCGAGGGCAACCTGCAACATGGCGCGCCGCTTGAAACGCCGCAGTCCATCGAGACGGCGCTCGGGCTCCCGCCACCCGAGCGACGACACTCCCTCGCGCACCAAGCGATCCCTGTCCTTGAGAGTCTCCGGGGTGCGCTGATCTGCGATCGCTTGCAACTCCTCCGGAACGTGCTCGAGCACGTCACCGAGCAACCGCCCGGTACCGAGGAAGCGGGCCAAGAACTCGATGCCGGGAGGGTTCTCGCGCAGAGCGTTGAGTGCGTCGAGACGACCCCCCACGGCTTCGCCGAGTCGCAGGAAGGCGAAGAGGCCCTCGTCCGGAACCGGTGATGACGCGACGAAGCGCAGGTACGCAGGGGTCAGCAACCGGAAGAGGCGCGCACGCCTCGAAGTGCCGGAGACGAGTCCGTCGAGGGTGCGGGCGGCGCGCTCGACATCCCGGAAGCCAAGCACTAGCAATCGCTCGCGCAGGCCCTCCGGCGACAGCCGGGGGCCGGAACCCTCGGACAGTGACTCGATCATGGGTCTGTAGAAGAGGCGTTCGAACCGGTTGCGAACGTCGGCGAGGACGGAGGAGTGCACCTCCTCGAAACGCATCGACGCGCTGGCGACCGGTGAATCTTTGAAGCCCATGGCTCGCGCAACGCGCGCCCGACCCGCCTCATCGCCCGGAAGCTGGTGTGTGCGCCGTTCCTGCCAGAGCTGAAGTCGATGCTCGACCGCGCGCAGCCAACGGTAGGCCACGGACAGACCGGCGCCGTCTTCTTCCGCCAGGTAACCACCCTCGACCAACGCGACGATCGCCTCGAGCGTCGTCGGACTGCGCACCGACGGGTCGCCTGCGCCGTGCACGAGCTGCAACAACTGCACCGAGAACTCGATGTCCCGGATGCCGCCGGGGCCGAGCTTCACGTCGCCGCCGTCGTCGCGACCGCGTCGCGATGAACCGCGCGCGTGCTCCTCGACACGTTGCTTCATCCGGCGGATGCTCGCCACCCGTTCGCCGGAGATCTCGTCGGGGAACACGAACGGCCGCGTCGCCTCGACGAATCGCTCGCCGAGCGAGCTCGCGCCGGCACAAGCGCGCGCCTTGATCAGCGCCTGGTGCTCCCATGGCTTGGCCCAACGGCGGTAGTACTCGAGATACCCATCGAGCGAGCGCACCAGGGCCCCGCTTCGGCCCTCGGGACGTAGATTCGCGTCGACCCGATAGACCTGTCCGTCGGGAGAGAACTCCGCCAGGGTCTTTAGCACCTGGGCGGCGGCCGAGGTCGCTCCGCCGGGATCGTCGGCGACGAACATCACATCGATGTCCGAGAAATAGTTGAGCTCCTCGCCCCCGAGCTTTCCCATCCCGATCACCGCGACCTCGTCCTGGGTTCCGGCGTCTTCGAGAGCGACTTGAAGGCAGGCATCAGCGAGGCCGGCCAGAGCCGCGGTGGCCGCCTCCAAACTCAGCTCACCGCTCAGGTCACGGGCCGCGATAGCAAGTAAGCGGCGCCGTTTCTCTCGACGGAGCTCGGGAGCCCCGCCTCGCTGCCAGGCGGCCCTCATCAGGTCGAGCTGGTGCGACGGACTGGGAAGCGGCTCCGCCCCGGCGAGGACATCGGCGAAGCTCGAGTCCGCCTCCACCGCCTTCGAGAGGGTCCGGCTGGAGGCGGCAACCGCCGCGAACCGGGCGCGTTCGGGCTGGTCAGGGTCCATTTCGCGGCAGCCTATCCGCGCGACGACTAACGGCCGGGAACGCGAAACTTTAGGAAAAACCCTTGTACCTGGCCCCAGAAGATTCGAGGCGTTTGTTCTGACTTGGACAGGTTTACCAATTGGGTGAAACTGGGCTAAGGTTCTCGACCAGTGCCCCCTCCGGGGGCACTAGCGCGACGGCCCTCAGCCAGTGGGGGCCGCGGGGGAAAGCGGATCGTCTCACGGGTCTTGCGAGATTCCGTACCGGGAGACGAAACGAACATCGGAGGCGTGACCGCGGGTTCGAAGAGGAGCCCCCCGTGGCGGGAGTGCGTTGTTGGGCACTCGGCACGGCCTCACAACCGGGAGGTGGGAATGACGGGTAGCTCTACCGTAAATTCGCCTTGGATCAAGCTTCTCGCTGTGTTCGTAGCAGCGGGAGCCGTACTTTCAGCCGGTTGGTTCTCGCCGGCAGACGCACACAACATCGGAACGAACTGGCGCGAGCGACGGCACATCAGCAATCGTGCCAAGAGCGTGCTCGGCACCCGTTACAGCTACGGCGGCACCTCGCAGAGCGGATTTGATTGCTCCGGCTTCACGATGTGGACCTTCAACGCCCACGGAGACTCCCTGCCGCATAACTCGCTGGACCAGTTCAGGTCAGCCAGCAGGCCCGGCTACCGCCGGATCTGGAACCGTCGCAAGCTACGACGGGGCGACCTCGTCTTCCACAAGACCACCAGCGCCCGCGTGGGTCACGCCGGCATCTACCTCGGCGGCGGCAGATTCATCTCCTCGACCTCCTCCGGAGGTGTGAGGGTGCGCTCCATCTGGGACCAGTACTACTGGGGTCCTCGCTGGGTCGGAGGCACGCGTATCCGATCCCTTCGCTGAGCGCCACCCAAGATCTGAAATAACTGAGAGCCGGGCAAGAACGCCCGGCTCTTTCTCCTTTTAAAGGACGGGAAGGTAGCGCTCGATCTCGTAGGGGGAGACGTACCCCTTGTACTGATCCCACTCAGCGCGCTTGTTACGTAGCAGGTATTCGAACACCTGCTCGCCGAGAGCGTCGGCTACGAGGTCTGAACCTTCCATCTCGCGTAGCGCCTCGTAGAGGTCGTCGGGCAGACGTTCGATGCCGCGCGCTCGGCGTTCGTTCTCGGTGATCTCGTAGATGTTGTCGGTCGCCTCCGACGGAAGCTCGTAACCCTCGTCGATCCCCTTGAGGCCTGCGGCCAGCATCACCGAGAAGGCGAGGTACGGATTGCACGCCGGGTCGGGCGAGCGGAACTCGATCCGCGTCGACTGCTCTTTGCGCGGCTTGTACATCGGTACGCGGATGAGTGCCGATCGATTGTGGCGGCCCCAGCAAACGTAGGTGGGGGCCTCTTGCACGGGGTATCCGCCTCCGCTCACCAGGCGCTTATACGAGTTGACCCACTGGTTCGTAACCGCGGTCAGCTCGCGCGCATGAACGAGTATTCCGGCGATGAAGGCCTTCGCCACTTTCGAGAGGTGGTACTCGTCTGAGGAATCGTGGAACGCGTTCTGATCGCCCTCGAACAACGAGAGGTGAGTGTGCATACCCGAACCGGGGAGATCCGTAGATGGCTTCGGCATGAAGGTCGCGTACATGTTGCGCTTGGCCGCCATCTCCTTGACCACGAGCCGGTAGGTCATCACCGAGTCCGCCATCGTCAAAGCGTCCGCGTGGCGTAGATCGATCTCGTGCTGCGACGGTGCAACCTCATGGTGCGAGAACTCGACGGGGATCCCCATCTTCTCGAGGACGCTGATCGTGTCGCGCCGCAACTCTTGAGTCACGTCCAACGGGGTCAGGTCGAAGTAGCCCCCGGCGTCGATCGGCGAGGGATCATCGACTGACTTGAAGAGGAAGAACTCCATCTCGGGGTGCACGTAGAAGGTGAAGCCGCGCTCCGAGGCCCGCTCGAGGTTGCGCCGAAGGACGAAACGAGGGTCTCCCCAGAACGGGCGGCCGTCGGGACTGTGGATGTCGCAGAACATGCGAGCCGTTCCGGTCTCGGCCGACCCGTCGTAGACGGGCATGATCTGAAACGTGCTGGCGTCCGGGCGGGCAAGCATGTCGGACTCCTGCACCCGAGCAAAGCCCTCGATCGCCGACCCGTCGAAACCGATGCCCTCGTCAAACGCCTGCTCGAGCTCCTCTGAGGTCACGGCGAACGATTTCAGGAAACCCAGCACGTCGGTGAACCACAGCCACACCAGGCGGATGCCCCGCTCCTCGATCGTTCGCAGGACGTAATCCTGCTGTTTCTCCATCCAGAAAGCCTACGCCGGGTGCGTTTCGGCGACGTTACAAACGAGTGAGTAGGTGTCGATAGAGCCCCAGCTAGGCTTGCAACATGATCCGATTCGCGCTTGCGCAGATCAATCCGACCGTGGGAGACATCGACGGCAACGTCGAGCGGATCGAGCACGCGATGGGTTGGGCTGCCAAGGCTGGGGCCCAAGTGATGGTCGCCCCGGAGCTGGCCGTGTGTGGTTATCCGCCCGAAGATCTCGTTCTCAAGCGCGGCTTCCTGGTGGCGAACCACGACGCGGTTCAACGGATCGCAGCCGAAACGGGTGAGCTGCTGGCGATCATGGGATTCGTGGAGTCGAGCGAGGGCCACCTCTACAACGCCGCCGCCATCTGTCATCGGGGTGAGGTCGTCGGCGTCTACCGGAAGCAACTGCTGCCGAACTATGGGGTCTTCGATGAGCACCGATACTTCGAGCCGGGCGAGTCACACGTTCTGATCGAGACGCCGCAGGGCGTCATCGGAGTCTGCGTCTGCGAGGACATCTGGGACCCCTCAGGCCCCGCGATCTCCCAAGCGGACGCCGGCGCCCAGGTCGTCGTGAACATCAACGCGTCCCCGTATCACAAGAGCAGGCTCGCCGAGCGGGAGGCGATGCTCTGCGAGCGCGCTCGTCGTGCGGCCTCCACGATCGTCTACGTCAACTGCGTCGGGGGCCAGGATGAACTGGTCTTCGATGGAGGATCACTCGTGATCGATCCGGAAGGCATCCCCGTCGCGCGACTGGCGCAGTTCCAGGAGCAGCTCGAGGTGGTGGATGTCCCTCTCGGTAAAGCGCGCGAGGTGTCCAGCGAGGCTATCGAACGGATCCGAGCGGAGCTGACGGAGGCGACGGCTCCCACCTCGACCGTGCCGCTCACGAAACCGCTGGAGGCGGCGGAGGAGATCTACTCCGCGCTCAGACTGTCGCTCGGGGACTACGCACGCAAGAACTCGTTCGACAAGGTCGTGGTCGGGCTGTCGGGCGGGATCGACTCGACCCTGACGGCGACGATCGCGGTGGATGCCTTGGGCCCGGAATCGGTACTCGGCGTAGCGATGCCGTCCGAGTACTCGACATCGCACTCCATTGACGATGCGAAGGCGCTGGCCGAGAACCTCGCTATCGAGATGTTGCAGATCCCGATCGCGCGCACCTTCCATGCATATCTCGAATCGCTGGTCGGGTCCCTCGGGCGGTTCGATCCCGGACTCGCGGAGGAGAACCTGCAGGCGCGCATACGCGGAAACCTGTTGATGTTCATCTCGAACCGGTTCGGACACCTCGTCGTAGCCACCGGCAACAAATCCGAGATGGCGTGTGGCTACGCCACGCTCTACGGCGACATGGCCGGTGGCTTCGCTCTGCTGAAGGACGTCTTCAAGACCGAGGTCTACGCGCTGTCCCGATACCGCAACTCGATCTCGGAGGTCATCCCGGAGAACGTCCTCACCAAGCCTCCGACTGCGGAGCTGAAACCGGACCAGAAGGATTCCGATTCGCTTCCGCCGTACGAGGTCCTGGAT
>JALZOM010000026.1 GCA_030913945.1 Actinomycetota bacterium | reverse complement strand
GGTTGGTACGACGCCCCGTCGGACCTCTACGAGGACTATGTCGAGGCGGTTCTTCGGTTCTCGCCCGCCCCCTTCCTCTTCTGGGCCCTGCCGATAGCTTTCGTCGCCCTGAGTGCCCTCGCTCTGTGGAGATGGCCTGACCGGATCCGCGCGATCCCAGCCATGGCGTTCTTCTTCGCGGTGCTCTTTTTTGGCGTCACGTTGCTGCACTCGTACCTGTTCGAAACTTATGTGCCCGCGCACTTTCCGCACCGGCGCCTCTTCTACTATTGCGCGCTGCCCGTGCTCCTCATCGGCCTGGCGGCGCTCGAGTGGATCTTCGAGGCAGGGCGGCGCATCCGGCCGTTCGTCCCCGTCGTGGCCGGAGTGACGGTCGCGATCGTCGCGACGACGCTGATCTTCCCGCGCTACGTTCCTTCCGCTGCCGCGGAGAGAAGCGGCTTCGAGAGTCTCGCTTCGATCGACTGGATGAGAAGGGAGCTTCCGTGCGACGCACGGTTGCTCGTAGGGCAGCGCACCGGGGGGACGTTCCAGTCGCTGACGGGTCGCACCTCGATCACCGAAGGGATGGCCCCCTATGTTCGACCGGACATGTTGCAGAACGTCGTCGACCTTCTCCTCGATGCGCGCGCTTTCTTCCGGAAACCCGGCGAGCATCGCGATCTCTTGAGCGAGCGAGAGGTGGATTACGTGGTGCTGGTCAAGCGCAAGGATGCCTTCGACGAAAGCCCTCTCCTTCGCATCGCGGATCCGGAGGTCTTCGAGGGGATCGACTTCCTGCCGCTCGTTCACGACGACTCCGTGGTTAGCGTCTACGAGGTGGTTCCGGCCCCCGGGGGAGCCGCGCCGCGACCGTCGGACTTCCCCGGCTATCGCTGCGAACGGGAGCCGATCGAGTACGGCTCCTGACTCCTACGCCTTCCGTACCTTCCAGATGATGTCGCAGGGCCAGCGCCGCGCCCACTCCGTCGACACCCCGTAGGTGGTGGACGCGCCGTGGGGGGGCCGAGGCTCGATGAGGCCCTCGATGGCCAGGCCATTGGCGAGGAACAGCGCGACCCAGTCCCCATAGGGGAGATGGAAGCCGACCTCGTCATCCCACTCGAGTCGCTTGGTGTCGAAGTAGTCGAGCTTCAGCTCCGTAACGGTTTCGTCGGAGTCCCGGTCGTAACAGATCTGGCGGATAGGGCTCGGGACGCTGAACGCGAACAGTCCACCGGGCCGAAGCGCCCGGCCCACCTCGGGCACGACCGCAACCGGATCGGCGAAGTTCATCGCTCCGTGATCGCAGAACACGACGTCGAAGGAGGCCGGCGCGAAGGGCAGGCGCTCGGCGCTCGCTTGGACGAGCGGCACCCGGTGCTCCGACCCAGCCACACGCCGCCGGGCGTGAGCCAGCTGGCCCTCCGACAGGTCCATCCCTACTGGCCGGCCGCCGAGCGCGGCCAGTGCGATCGACCACCTCGCTGCTCCGCACCCGAGCTCGAGGATGTCGAGATCGCCGACGTCCCCGAGGATCCCGAGCTCTTTCTCGGGGATGGACCACTGGCCCCATGACATGGGCATGCTGTCCAGTTGACCGGCGTGGTGCGCCTCGTACTCCTCGGAGGTGGCGTTCCATCCCGCCCGGTTGCGGCGGACGTGCTCGGGCTCACCCTTTGCTGGAGAGGCGGTCTCTGTCATGCTTCCAATGGTAAGGGGGAGCGCAGGGCGAGTTCGGCTACGTGGTGATTCACGAACGTGCTAACCTTGGTTTTCCGTTTCCCCCCCGATCGTTCGGACCTTTTTCAAGCGCGTCCGGCGGCGGCGAAGAAAGGGCCTCACGAGTGAACAGGCAGTACAAGCGGATGATGAAGAAGGAGGAGGCGCGCAAGGCGTCGGCTCCTCGGCCGCAGGCAAAGGCTCCCGGAGCTCCGACCAAGAAGGAGCGAACGAGCCCGCGCCAGTTCTTCAAAGAGGTGGTCGGCGAGCTTCAGAAGGTCGCTTGGCCCAGCCGCCAGGAGGTCGTCGCGTACTCCATCGTCGTCATCGTCAGCGTGATCGTGATCGCATCCCTCATCTTCGGCCTCGACTTCATCTTCACCAAAGCCGTCCTGGCCCTGTTCGGGGTCGACTCGACATGAGCACCCCCCACGGAAGGATCCGAGAGGTATGAGCGAAACCCATACGGAAGACCAAGAGCTTCAGGCTGCGGACGTGGCCGGCACCGGCCAGGCCGACGCTTCCACGATCGCCGAAGAGGCCGCTTCCGAGGCGGACGTGATCCCCGCGGTCGACGCCCCGCTCACCGATACGGACGCCACCCCCGATAACGAGAACGATCAGTCGGCGGTCGCAGAGAGCTCTGCTCCGTCCCCGGATGAGGCCCCCGCCGAGGACGAGAACGTGGCGCCGGCGGAAACCGAGGCGGCCGCGATTGCCGAGGACGCACCGGCGGAACCAGAAGCGGCCGCGATAACCGAGGACGCACCTGCCGATGCGGAGGCCAGCGAAGAAGCTCCGGCAGCCGAGCCCGGCCCAGGCGCCACGACGACTCCTGAGGCGGAAGCCGACGAGGCCGAGGAGCCCTTCGAGTTAGATGAAGGCTCCATCCCTCCGAACGAGCGTCCGGGCGACTACTACGTGATTCACACCTACGCGGGGTACGAGAACCGCGTGAAGACGAATCTCGAGTCCCGGATCTCGTCGATGAACGTCGAGGACCGGATCTTCGAGGTCGTGATCCCCATGGAAGACGTTATGGAGATAAAACAGGGCAAGAAGCAGGTCGTTCAGAAGAAGGTGTTCCCGGGTTACCTGCTGTGTCGCATGTACCTCGACGATGACTCCTGGTACGTCGTGCGCAACACTCCGGGGGTCACCGGATTCGTAGGGTCGGGTGCGAAGCCGACGCATCTCTCCGAGAAAGAGGTCGACCGCATCCTGCAGGTCAAGCCCGAAGACAAGAAGAAGCTCAAGCCCCGGCTCGAGTTCGAGGAGCAGGAGAGCGTGCGGGTCACCTCGGGACCGTTCGCGAACTTCACGGGCACCATCTCCGAGATCAACGTCGACCAGTCGAAGCTCAAGGTTCTGGTCAACATCTTCGGTCGAGAGACCCCGGTCGAGCTCGGGTTCGACCAGGTAGCCAAGCTCTAGAGACGAGGAGAAACAAAGTATGGCCACTGGTGGTGGGCGCCGGAGAAAGGTGCTCCAGGTACTCAAACTGCAGATCCCGGGGGGCCAGGCGACTCCGGCTCCCCCGGTCGGTCCGGCGCTCGGTCAGGCCGGCATCAACATCATGGAGTTCTGCAAGCAATACAACGCGGAGACGCAGCAGAACACGGGGACGATCGTGCCGGTTGAGATCACCGTTTACGAGGACCGCTCGTTCACGTTCGTCACGAAGACGCCGCCCGCGGCGGTTCTGTTGAAGCAGAAGGCCAAGGTCATCAAGGGCTCCGCGGAGCCGAACCGGGACAAGGTCGGGACCGTGACACGGGCCGACGTACGAGAGATCGCCGAAACTAAGATGCCCGATCTGAACGCCAACGACGTAGACGCGGCGATGAAGATCATCGAGGGTACTGCCCGCAGTATGGGCATCACCGTCAGATAGGAACCGAAACACCGTGGGAGGCGAGCTCCGCTCGCCGTGGACCACAGAGGAGGAAGCATGCCCGGTAAGAGATTCACTGAATCCCTGAAGTCGGTAGACCGAGATCGCCTCTACCCCGCAGGTGAGGCGATCAAGATCCTCAAGAGTTTGCCTGCGTCCAAGTTCGACGAGACGGTCGAGCTGACCATGCGCCTCGGGGTGGACCCTCGCAAGGCCGACCAGATGGTCCGGGGAGCGGTCTCGCTTCCCAAGGGAACGGGCAAGACCGTTCGAGTCGCAGCGTTTGCCAAGGGCGAGAAGGCGCAGCAGGCCCGCGACGCGGGGGCCGATGTAGTAGGCGACGACGATCTCGCCGAGCGCATCAGCGGTGGCTGGCTCGACTTCGATGCGGCCGTAGCCACGCCCGACATGATGCCGGTCGTCGGGAAGCTCGGTCGCGTGCTCGGTCCGCGCGGTCTCATGCCTAACCCCAAGTCGGGAACCGTGACCGATGACGTCGCCAAGGCCGTGAGCGACCTCAAGGGGGGCCTCGTCGAATACCGGACGGATCGCCACGGGAATCTCCACCTGGTCATCGGGAAGAAGTCGTTCGAGGAGCAGGACCTGGTCGAGAACTACGCCACCGTGGTGGACGAAGTGATGCGTGCGAAGCCGGCTGCATCTAAGGGTCGCTACCTCAAGAGCGTCACACTGGCTACCACGATGGGGCCCGGGATCCGGATCGACCCCACCAAAGTGAAAGACATCGAGTCGCTGGAGAACGCAAACGCCTGACCCCGGGTGGCGTTGGACGCCTGGCGTTCGGCCTCTGTTATCGTGCACGGGTTGCCCTAGACCGCCGGGGGAGCACGCTCCTTAATCAGCCGGCGCAGGTGGACGCATTGCTGTTCCTCATGCGTGCGGTTGCCTCCGGGCGACCGCTTTTTTTGTGGCTCGAGGATGGGAGCGGTGGACATGGCAAGACCCGAGAAGGTGGAGGCTGTCAGCGACATCGCCAGCCGGTTCTCCAACTCCGACGCGGCCCTGCTGACGGAGTACCGCGGGCTGAGCGTCACGGACATGGCCGAGCTTCGGATCGCCTTGCGCGAGGTGGAGGCCGATTACAAGGTGCTGAAGAACACACTCGCTCGCATCGCCGTGCGAGAAGTCGGCCTCCAGGACCTGGTGGGCATGCTCGAGGGACCGACGGCGATCGCATTCATCAAGGGAGACGCAGCTGCTGCGGCGAAGGCGCTGGACGAGGCCTCGAAGAAGTTCCCGGTGCTGCAGATCAAGGGCGGTGTCCTCAGCGGTCGCATCATCGATGCGGAGCAAGCGCGCGAGCTAGCCTCGCTCGAACCCCGCGAGGTCCAGTTGACGAAGATCGCCATGATGATGAACTCGCCGCTGCAGCAGACGGCCAACGTGATCAGTGCCCTGCTGAGGGATCTGGGCTCGATGCTGGCACAGGTCGTCGAGCAGAAAAGTCCGGGCGAGCAACCGGGCGCTGCGGATGGGGGCGACACGAGCGAGAACGAAGCCGAGGCAACTCCCACCGCCGAGGCAACTACCAGCGCCGAGGCCGGAGCGGAAGCCGGGGACGAAGCCACTGCCGAGGCCCCGTCCGGCGACGAGGAGACGATCGAGAGCCCCGATGTGGGCCCGGCACCGGAAGAGACACCACCAGAAGCGAGCGAAGGATCGAATGACGAAGACTCTGAGACAGGCGAGGAGGAGTAGATGGCAAGCAAAACGTTGTCGCAGGAAGATGTGCTCGACGCGATCGGGAACTGGACGGTTCTCGAGCTGTCCGAGTTCGTAAAGGGATTCGAGGAAAAGTTCGGGGTGACCGCCGCCGCTCCGGTAGCGATGGCAGCTCCCGGAGGTGCCGGCGCTGGCGCCGGCGCAGAGGCCGCCGAGGAGAAGGACGAGTTCGACGTCGTCCTGAATTCCGCAGGCGACAAGAAGATCCAGGTCATCAAGGAGGTCCGGGCGCTCACGAGCCTCGGGCTGAAGGAGGCCAAGGACCTCGTGGACTCGGCCCCGAAGCCGGTTCTCGAAAAGGTGACCAAGGAACAGGCGGACGAGGCCAAGGCCAAGCTCGAGGGAGCCGGCGCCAACGTCGACCTCAAGTAAGTCTCCGAAGGGGCCGGCCCATCGGGAATGGATCGACGGGACGGCTGTTGACCACTCTGGGCACTCGGGTCTAGAATGTCCTTAGCTGGCTCCAAGGAGTATCTATACAGACGAACGCATCAAGCATCGGCTTGACGCCAGTATGGGCTGCCGCCTATACTGGCTTGCTGCTGTGCCCCACCCCCACCCGTTCGATACGACCTGTCGCGCGGCTAAGAACCGTCCAGGTGGTTCCGGGTGGAGACGACCTCGAGAGGGAGTTCGACGGCCCCCCTTTCGGGTTCGGATCTGATCGCCGTCCTGCAACAAGCCGAGGAGGATCGCTTGTCGTCTAACGCCCTGCGCGACCGCCGTACCTTCGCAAAACTTCCAGAACCCCTTCCCCCTCCGAACCTCATATCCGTCCAGCGAGAGTCTTTCGAGTGGTTCCTCAAAGAGGGCCTCGTCGAGACTCTGTCGGACATCTCGCCCATCGAGGACTTCACCGGCAACCTCGCGCTCCAGTTCATCACGCACGACTTCAAGGACCCGAAGTTCGATGAGGACGAGTGCAAGGAGAAGGATCTCGACTTCTCTCGCCCGCTGTTCGTGACCGCCGCCTTCATCAACAAGGAGACGGGCGAGATCAAAGAGCAGACGGTCTTCATGGGTGACTTCCCGATGATGACCGACAAGGGAACCTTCATCATCAATGGAACCGAGCGCGTCGTCGTCTCGCAGCTCGTTCGCTCCCCCGGCGTTTACTTCGACCGCAAGATCGACAAGACCTCGGATAAGGACATCTTCGCCTGCAAGGTCATCCCGGCGCGTGGAGCCTGGCTCGAGTTCGAGACCGACAAGCGCGACACGGTCGGCGTTCGTGTGGACCGTAAGCGTCGCCAGTACGTCACGGTGTTCCTCAAGGCTCTCGGCTTCGGTAACGACCAGGAGATCCTCGATCTGTTCGATGGCGCCGAGTCGATCGCTCTGACCCTCGAGAAGGACCCCATCGAGACTCAGGAAGAGGCTCTGATGGACGTCTACCGAAAGCTACGTCCCGGCGAGCCTCCGACGGTGGAGAGCGCCAGGAACCTCCTCGACAACCTGTTCTTCAACGGCAAGCGCTACGACCTGGCCAAGGTCGGTCGTTACAAGGCCAACAAGAAGCTCGGCTTCAAGTACGACGAGAAGAACATCAAAGAGATGGGGACCGTCCTTCGTCAGGAGGACATCCTCGAGACGATCCGGTATCTAGTCAGGCTTCACGCCGGGGACCCCGATTACGGGACCGACGACATCGACCACTTCGGCAATCGCCGCGTGCGGCCGGTGGGCGAGCTCCTGCAGAACCAGATCCGTGTGGGACTCTCCCGCATGGAACGTGTCGTCAAGGAGCGCATGACGACGCAGGACGTCGAGGCGATCACGCCCCAGACCCTGATCAACATCCGACCCGTCGTCGCGTCGATCAAAGAGTTCTTCGGGTCGAGCCAGCTCAGCCAGTTCATGGATCAGACCAACCCGCTCGCCGGACTGACTCACCGACGCCGCCTCTCCGCCCTTGGCCCCGGCGGCCTGTCGCGCGAGCGTGCCGGCTTCGAGGTCAGGGACGTGCACCCCAGTCACTACGGGCGCATGTGTCCGATCGAGACGCCTGAGGGGCCGAACATCGGCCTGATCGCTTCGCTCTCCACCTACGCCCGACTCAACCGTTACGGCTTCATCGAGACGCCGTACCGCCGTGTGGACAAGGGCAAGGTCTCCAACAAGGTCGACTACCTGACTGCGGATGAAGAGGACCGCGCGATCATCGCTCAGGCGAACGCCGAGCTCGACGGCAACGGGAACTACGTCGAGGACAAGGTCCTCGTACGCGCCCGGCACAACGAGATCGACTACGTCGAGGCGTCCGAGGTCGACTACATGGACGTGTCTCCGAAGCAGATCGTCTCGGTGTCCGCTGCGTGCATCCCGTTCCTCGAGCACGACGATGCGAACCGGGCCCTCATGGGGGCCAACATGCAGCGTCAGGCGGTTCCCTTGATGCGCCCGACCGCTCCGATCGTGGGGACCGGGCTCGAGCTCCGAGCCGCGGTCGACGCGGGTGACGTGATCATCTCCGAGCAAAGCGGAACGATCGAAGAAGTCTCCGCACACCAGATCGTGGTGGCCTCGGGCAACGAGCGCACGGTTCACAAGCTCGACAAGTTCCGTCGTTCGAACCAGTCAACCTGCATCAACCAGCGACCCCTCGTACGAGAGGGTCAGAAGGTCAAGAAGGGCGACTCGCTGGCGGATGGTTCCTCGACCGATCAGGCCGAGCTCGCACTCGGCGCCAACGCTCTCGTGGCCTTCATGAGCTTCGAGGGCTACAACTTCGAGGACGCCATCATCGTCTCGGAACGATTGGTGAAGGACGACGTCCTGACGTCGATCCACATCGAGGAGTACGAGATCGATGCTCGCGACACCAAGTTGGGTCCCGAGGAGATCACCCGTGACATCCCGAACGTCTCCGAGGAGGTCCTCGCAGATCTCGACGAACGCGGCATCATCCGCATCGGAGCAGACGTCGGCCCCGGCGATGTTCTCGTCGGCAAGGTGACTCCGAAGGGAGAGACCGAGCTCACTCCCGAGGAGCGGCTCCTGCGCGCGATCTTCGGCGAGAAGGCGCGCGAGGTCCGGGACACCTCGCTAAAGATGCCTCACGGCGAGGACGGCAAAGTCATCGGCGTTCACGAATTCTCACGCGATAACGGTGATGAGCTGTCGCCGGGAGTCAATGAGATGGTGCGCGTATTCGTGGCCCAGAAGCGAAAGATCTCCGAGGGCGACAAGCTCGCCGGACGCCACGGGAACAAGGGCGTTATCTCCAAGATCCTTCCCGAGCAGGACATGCCGTTCCTGGCGGACGGAACCCCCGTTGATGTCATCCTCAACCCACTCGGTGTCCCGTCCCGAATGAACCTCGGGCAGGTGCTCGAGGCGCACCTCGGATGGGCCGCGAAGCAACGATGGGAAGACGGAGCCGACATCGAGCGTGCGACCGGCGCATGGCCGACGGCCGAGCCCACCTGGGTGTCGACGCCCGTGTTCGACGGCGCGCGCGAGAATGAGATCCTCGATGCTCTCGACACCGTCTCGAAGCGCAACACCGAGTACCCGCTAGTGAACTCGGTCGGCAAGGCCCCGCTGTTCGATGGCCGTAGCGGTGAGCCCTACGACAACGACATCACCGTTGGCTACATGTACATCCTGAAGCTTAGTCACATGGTCGACGACAAGATCCACGCTCGCTCGACCGGTCCTTACTCGATGATCACGCAGCAGCCGCTCGGGGGTAAGGCGCAGTTCGGAGGTCAGCGCTTCGGTGAGATGGAGGTGTGGGCGCTGGAAGCGTACGGCTCGGCCTACTGCCTGCAGGAGCTGTTGACGATCAAGTCGGACGACGTCCTGGGCCGCGTGAAGGTCTACGAGGCCATCGTCAAGGGCGAGAACATCCCCGAGCCGGGGATCCCCGAGTCCTTCAAGGTTCTGATCAAAGAGATGCAGTCTCTGTGCTTGAACGTCGAGGTTCTCTCGGCCGAAGGCGAAGAGATCGAGATGAAGGAGATCGATGAGGACATCTTCCGCACTGCGGAGGAACTCGGGATCGATCTGTCCCGTCGTGAGCCATCCAGCGTTGAGGAGGTTTAGTCACACATGCTCGACGTGAACTATTTTGACGAACTACGGATCGGCCTCGCAACCGGGGATCAGATCCGAACCTGGTCGAACGGCGAGGTCAAGAAGCCGGAGACGATCAACTACCGGACGCTGAAGCCGGAGAAGGATGGTCTCTTCTGCGAGAAGATCTTCGGCCCCACCAAGGACTGGGAGTGCTACTGCGGTAAGTACAAGCGCGTTCGCTTCAAGGGCATCATCTGCGAGCGCTGTGGGGTCGAGGTAACTCGCGCCAAGGTGCGACGCGAGCGCATGGGTCACATCGAGCTCGCAGCTCCGGTGACGCACATCTGGTATTTCAAGGGCGTCCCGTCCCGACTGGGGTACCTGCTGGACATCGCTCCGAAGAACCTCGAGAAGGTCATCTATTTCGCGGCGTCGATCGTGACGAACGTGGACGAGACGAAGCGGCACAAGGACCTCCCCCGGTTGGAGGAGGAAGTGGGGCGCGAGGTCGCTCAGTTCGAGACCGATCGAGATCGTCGCCTCGAGGAGATCCTCAAGGAGACGGAGGGTCGCCTCGCCGAGATGGAGGGTCGCAAGGCCCGCTCATCCGAGAAGACCGCAGCGCGGAACCAGTCGGAGCGGCAGCAGAAGGAAGTGCGCGAGCGTGCGGCTCGGAAGATCGAAGAGCTCAAGATGACCTTCGAGACCTTCCAAAACCTCGGCGTGAAGTACATCGAGGAGAACGAGATCATCTGGCGGGAGCTGAAGGATCGCTACGGTGACTACTTCCGCGGTGGCATGGGGGCCGAGTCGATCCAGGACCTGCTCGCCGGCCTCGACCTGAAGGCCGAGGAGGAGTTCCTCCGTGACCAGATCAAGAACGCCAAGGGCCAGAAGCGCCAGCGTGCGATCAAGCGACTAAAGGTCGTCGCCCCGTTCTCGGACACCACGAAGAAGAACTCGCCGATGGGCATGGTGCTCGACTGCGTTCCGGTGATCCCGCCGGACCTTCGTCCGATGGTGCAACTAGACGGTGGACGCTTCGCAACGAGTGACCTCAACGATCTCTACAGGCGCGTGATTAACCGGAACAACCGCCTAAAGAGGTTGCTGGACCTCGGCGCCCCCGAGATCATCGTCAACAACGAGAAGCGCATGCTCCAGGAGGCCGTCGACGCTTTGTTCGATAACGGTCGTCGTGGACGCCCCGTGACCGGGCCGGGCAACCGAGCCCTCAAGTCGCTGTCGGACATGCTCAAGGGCAAGCAGGGCCGTTTCCGTCAGAACCTGCTCGGAAAGCGCGTGGACTACTCCGGCCGGTCGGTCATCGTCGTGGGCCCGCAGCTCAAGCTGCACCAGTGCGGACTCCCCAAGCAGATGGCGCTCGAGCTGTTCAAGCCGTTCGTGATGAAGCGCCTCGTGGATCTCTCGCACGCGCAGAACATCAAGTCCGCCAAGCGCATGGTCGAGAGAAGCCGCCCTCACGTTTGGGATGTGCTCGAGGAGATCATCCACGAGCATCCGGTTCTGTTGAACCGTGCGCCGACGCTTCACCGTCTCGGCATCCAGGCATTCGAGCCGATCCTCGTCGAGGGGAAGGCGATCCAGATCCATCCGCTCGTGTGTGTTGCGTTCAACGCCGACTTCGACGGCGATCAGATGGCCGTGCACGTCCCGTTGTCTGCGGAAGCACAGGCTGAGGCGCGCATCCTCATGCTGTCGGCACACAATGTGCTGTCGCCGGCGCACGGTGACCCCATCGTCGCTCCGACGCAGGACATCATCATCGGCGCTTATTACCTCACCGTCGCGAAGGACGGCGAGGACGGCGAGGGGCGCGTGTTCTCCTCGGCGGACGAGCTCTTCAAGGCATACGACGCCAAAGTGGTGGGCATCCACGCTCGCGTGAAGGTGCGTGGCCTGAAGCGCTTCGAAGAAGAGCCTCAGGAGGAGTACGACGCCAACCCAGGTCGTCTCAAGGAGACCACGGCGGGCCGCGTGATCTTGAACCGAGCGTTCCCGGAGGAGTTCCCGTTCCAGGACTCCACCATCAAGAAGAAGGAACTGTCGGCGCTGGTCGATCGGTGCGCGCGGATCTTCGACAAGAAGGACCTCGCCGAGATCCTCGACGCACTCAAGGCGACCGGCTTCATGTACGCGACCAAGTCCGGCGTGACGATCGGGCTCGATGACGTGACGACGCCGGCTGAGAAGCCGAAGATCCTGGCGGAGCACGAGAAGCGAGCCGAGAAGATCGAGACCCAGTACCGGCGCGGCGTCATCACCGAGGAAGAGCGGCGTCAGGAGCTCATCGAGGTGTGGACCGAGGCCACCGATCGCGTCCGTGACGCCATGGAGGCGGGTTTCGACGAACTCAACCCCATCTGGATGATGGCCAACTCGGGGGCTCGAGGAAACATCATGCAGCTGCGTCAGATCGCAGGTATGCGTGGACTCGTCGCCAACCCACGAGGCGAGATCATCCCCCGTCCGATCCGAGCTAACTTCCGCGAGGGTCTGACGGTGCTCGAGTACTTCATCTCGACGCACGGTGCCCGAAAGGGTCTGGCCGACACCGCCCTGAGGACGGCCGACTCGGGCTACCTCACCCGTCGTCTGGTCGACGTCTCGCAGGAGGTACTCATCCGGATAGAGGATTGTGGGACCGATCGCGGCGTCACCCTGAACATCGAGGACCAGCGTCCTTTCCTCAAGCAGAAGCTTCTCGGCCGTGCCCTCCTGGAAGATGCCATCGCGCCCGACGGGACGGTGGTCGCTGCGAGTGGCGATCTCGTCACCCCCGAGGTTCGCGACGCGATCCTCGAAGCGGAGGTCGAAGAGGTCAGGGCGCGTTCGGCACTTACGTGCGACGCCCGCCACGGCGTCTGCCAGAAGTGCTACGGAGCATCGATGGCGACCGGAAGGTTGATCGAGCTTGGAGAGGCGGTCGGGATCATCGCCGCCCAGTCGATCGGCGAGCCGGGAACCCAGCTGACGATG
Source organism: Actinomycetota bacterium (assembly GCA_030913945.1). Classification (GTDB taxonomy): domain Bacteria; phylum Actinomycetota; class CADDZG01; order CADDZG01; family WHSQ01; genus JACCXF01. The sequence continues at coordinate 1,965 of JALZOM010000026.1, read as the reverse complement.
CGTACCTTCCACACAGGTGGTGTTGCCGGCGAGGACATCACGCACGGTCTACCCCGTGTGGTCGAGCTGTTCGAGGCCCGCACCCCCAAGGGGAAGGCCGAGATCGCGAAGGCTTCGGGCCGGATCGAGATCCAGGAGGACGAGCGCACCCGGGTGATCGAGTTGATCCCGGATGACGGCAGCGAGCCGATCCCTTACAAGGTCCCGCGCCACGCCCGTCTGCGAGTGCGGAACGGCGTCGACGTGCAGGCCGGGGACGCCCTCACCGAGGGTTCGAAAGACCCCGACGAGATCCTCGACGTCATGGGCCAGCGCGAGGTGCAGAACTACCTCGTGGCCGAGGTCCAGAGCGTTTACCGGAGCCAGGGAGTCCCGATCCACGACAAGCACATCGAGGTCATCGTCCGACAGATGCTTCGCAAGGTCACTGTGGTCGAGCCTGGCGAGACCGAGTTCCTTCCCGGCGAGCTGGTCGACGCACGGGTGTTCGCCGAGTCGAACGAGACCGTGGTGTCGAACGGCGGCGAGGCCGCTACGGCACGCCCGGTGCTGATGGGAATCACCAAGGCGTCTCTCGCCACCGAGTCGTGGTTGTCGGCCGCCTCATTCCAGGAAACCACCAGGGTTCTCACCGAGGCCGCGATCAGGGGCAAGTCCGATCCGCTCCTGGGCCTGAAGGAGAACGTCATCATCGGCAAGCTGATCCCGGCCGGTACGGGGATGACCCGCTACCGCTCCACTCGTGTGGAGGCGACCGGCAAGGGTGCGATGAGCGATGAAGAAGCTCGGGCCATGTTCGGCCTGCCGCCCCGGAGCGTCGATGAGGACGATGCGGCCTCCGCCGCACGCGAGCTGTTCGGCTCGCCCGGAGCGGGCTTGAAGGCGGTGCCGGATGGCACCGGAAACGGAGCTTCGACCGACGAGGCCGAAGAGGTCTCTCAAGCAGCCGAGTAAAGCAAGGTGTCTGGGAGGCTCCCGGTTGACCGAACCGGGCGCCTCACCTATCCTTGGCGGTCGTCCCCTTGTGGGGACGCTCCGCGCGTCCCAGACGTGTTGGCAGACGTTTGAGGACTGGGAGCAAACCCGAGTCCGGTGAGCTTCGACAGGCCCTCACGGGGAACCGTCGAGGTTGGGTTCATCGCCGGACGCACGTAAGCGTCGTCGAGAGGACATCCGAGGCTGCCCGTCGTGGGTGCCCGGCCCCTATCTCTCGGAGAGTGACGCACAAACGACCTCGAGGCGAGGTGTACGCGGTCGCCGCGAGGTCCATAGAGGTGAGGCACCCGGGCTGCAGGCCCGGGAGCGTGGATCGGTTGCGTTGGAAAGGAACAGGTTGCCGACCATTCAGCAACTCGTCCGACAAGGACGCGAGACGAAGAAGGAGAAGTCGAAATCGCCGGCCCTCAAGGGGTCGCCACAGCGCCGCGGGGTGTGCACCCGGGTGTACACGAACACCCCCAAGAAACCGAACTCCGCGCTGCGCAAGGTCGCCCGCGTCCGCCTCACCTCCGGTATCGAGATAACCGCGTACATCCCCGGCATCGGCCACAACCTGCAGGAGCACTCGATCGTGCTCGTCCGTGGGGGCCGAGTGAAGGACCTCCCCGGCGTTCGCTACAAGATCGTGCGCGCGGCCCTGGATACGGCGGGGGTGCGCGACCGCACCAAATCCCGCTCGAAGTACGGCGCCAAGAAAGGCGGTGCCTGATGCCTCGCAAGGGTCCCGCCGCCCGCCGGGAGCTCATCCCGGACCCCGTCTACAACTCCGCTCTGGTGACCCAGATCCAGAACCGCATCATGACGCGGGGAAAGAAGGGTCTGTCGGACAGGGTCGTGTACGAAGCGCTGGCCAAGGTGGCCGAGAGGACCGGACGGGATCCCCTACCGATCCTCAAGAAGGCGGTCGACAACATCAAGCCGCTGCTCGAGGTGCGCTCGCGTCGCGTGGGAGGCGCTACTTACCAG
>JALZOM010000012.1 GCA_030913945.1 Actinomycetota bacterium | reverse complement strand
GTGGTACAGCTCCTCGTAACGGCCGCCGGCGGCCAGCAACTCGTCGTGCGTGCCGCGCTCCACGATCCGCCCGTCCTCGATGACGAGGATGAAGTCGGCGGCCCGGATGGTGGAAAGGCGGTGCGCGATGACCACGGCGGTCCGGCCTGCCAAGGCCTCACCCAGGGCCGCCTGTACCGCGGCCTCCGAGGTTGAATCCAGGTGCGCGGTCGCCTCATCGAGGATCACGACTCGGGGTCGGGCAAGCAGCAAGCGAGCGATCGTCAAACGCTGACGTTCGCCTCCGGAGAGCCGGTAACCGCGCTCGCCAACAACGGTGTCCAGGCCGTCGGGCAAGGAACGAACCAAAGTCTCGAGCCGAGCGCGGCCCAGCACTTCCCACAGTTCGTCCTCCGATGCGCCCGGTCGTGCCAGGAGCAAGTTCGCGCGCACGGACTCGTGAAACAGGTGCCCGTCCTGAGTGACCATCCCGAGGGTCTCGCGAATGGACTCGGCCGTCAGGTCCTTGACGTTCACACCACCGAGCCGCACCGCCCCAGCGTCCACGTCATAGAGGCGTGGCAGCAGCTGCGCCATCGTTGACTTCCCGGCCCCCGACGATCCCACCAGCGCCACCATCTGCCCCGGCTCGGCGCGGAAGGAAACCCCGTGAAGAACTTCGACACCGCCGCGTGTATCGAGTTGCGCGACCTCCTCGAGCGACGCGAGCGACACCTTGTCCGCCGAGGGGTAAGCGAATTGCACCTCATCGAACTCCACAGCCACCGGGCCTTCGGGCACCTTCTGAGCACCCGGCTTGTCTGCGATCAGAGGCTTCAGATCTAGCACCTCGAAGACCCTTTCGAAGCTCACGAGCGCGCTCATCACCTCGACCCGAGCGCTGGCGAGTGAGGTCAGGGGAGCGTAGAGACGAGTGAGAAGGAGAGCGAGCGCGACGACAGCGCCCGGCTCCAGCTGCCCGGCCAGCGCGTAGAAGCCGCCGAGCCCGTAGACGACCGCAAGCGCAAGCGCCGATACAAGCGTCAGAGCGGTGACGAAGACCCATTGCACCATCGCCGTTCTCACTCCGATGTCTCGAACTCGCCTGGCGCGCTCGGCGAAGCCTGTCGACTCTTCCTCGGGCCGGCCGAAGAGCTTCACGAGCATCGCTCCAGGTGCAGAGAAACGCTCAGTCATCTGCGTGCCCATCGCTGCATTGTGGTTGGCCGATTCACGCTCGAGCCGCGCCAGCCGGGAGCCCATGCGGCGGGCCGGGATGACAAACACCGGCAGCAAGAGCAACGCCAACAGTGTTATCTGCCACGAGATCCCAACCATCACTACGAACGTGAGCAGAAGCGTCACGATGTTGCTGACGACGCCGGAGAGGGTGTCGCTGAACGCCCGCTGTGCTCCAATGACGTCGTTGTTCAACCGGCTGACCAGCGCACCCGTTCGCGTGCGGGTGAAGAAGGCGATCGGCATGCGCTGCACATGATCGAACACGGCGGTACGTAGGTCGAGGATCAGGCCCTCACCGATGCTGGCGGAGAGCCAGCGAGTGACCAGCCCGAGTCCGGCTTCGACCACCGCTATGACAGCGATGAGTGCCGCGAGCCGGTAAACGACTCCGATAGCCGAGCTTTCGACGATCGCGTCGACGACCCGGCCCGCAAGCACAGGGGTCGCCACGGCGAGTATCGCCATCACGATGCTCAGCACCATGAAGAAGGCCAACTCGCGTCGGTGCGGCCGCGCGAATCCGCCGATGCGCTTCAGCGTCGCCTTGGAGAACGGCCGCTTGTCTTGCTCGGCGTGCATGGCCTTGTATAGAGACATCCATGCTGTGACTTCCATATCCATCGCGTTTGCTCCTTGGTGTCTGATTGCCAGCCGTCTCGGATCCTCGAGCCACGGCCATGAGATCGTTTTTCCAGCACGATGCTAGAGCCTCAAGTGGGCTTTAGGTCAAGCTTTTATGGGGACGGCCTGTTGTCCGGGTCTCCGAAGATGCACGACGGGCCGGGCCGAGGTCGAGACCTGTTGAGGATCCGGGGATAGACGCAGAACCTACGGGTTCCGGGGCGACACGAGCTCGGCATCCAGCTCGTCTGCAAGCGTCTGGATCGCGCTGGCTTCACCGGTTACGGCCCAGTTCGGGCCGACGGCCGTAGGGGCAAGGCGCGCGCCGACCTTCGTCCAGTTCTCGAGGGCTCCCGCGTTATCGAACATGTAGATCGTGACCTCGGAACCGCTGCACGAACCGCTGGCGCTGACGAGCTTGGCCTCGGGACCCAGCTCGACCTGATCGCAAGACACGCCCGCATCGGAGACGGCCTCCGAGAGCGCAGAGAGGTTGTCGTAGCCCTCTGGCTCGCGTGAGCATGCGGTGAGCGCGAGCAGCGCGATCAGTGCCACGCAGCCAAGTCTGCGGCGGATCATCGTCCTGCCAGTATCCGGCCCGCGATGGGGGCCTGAAGGACGGAGAACGACGGGTCGAGCCGCAGAGCTTCTCTCATGAGCACTTTCGCCTCATGATGCCGATCAAGAGATCGAGCGATTGTGCCGGCGTGGAATAGCGTCGAGGAACTCCTATCGGGAGCGTCGATCGTCTCGCGTGCGTAGCGCCACGCGGCGCGGTCTCGTCCTACCGAGTGCAGCATCCACGCGAGGGCGTCGGCGATCTTCGTTGTCGGTCGGTTCCGATAGATGGCGATCGCCTCCCGCATGGCCGCCTCCGGCCGCAGGGCGTGGTCGGCGTAGAAGACGATGAAGTCGGCATCCGGGAGCACACCGGCGGCCCGATACTCGGCTAGTTTCTCCGCCACCGCAACGTACTGGGCCTCCGCCTCCGGCGTTCGTCCGGTCGCCTGGTAGAGGTCGCCGAGCTTGATCATGTACTCGAGTGAAGGCAGCCGGCGAGCCGCGACCTCAATGATCTCGAGCGCCTTGCCGAGACGTCCGCGTGCGATGTGCGACTCGGCAAGGCCGACCGTTGGCGGCACGTAGCCGGGGGCGATCGCGATCCCGATGCGGTTCTGACGAGCGGCCTCTGCGGTGTCGCGGAGCTGAGCGTAGATATCGCCCATCTGATGACGGACCCATGCCGCTGTCTCGCCGCTTGGGCCCGCGGCCTGCAGCGCGAGACGCATCGCGTGGATCGCCGCGCGGTACCTTCCGTCGGATTGCAGCGCGAATGACGCACGTACGTACGACGCGACGTCCGGTCTACGGTTGACCATCTTCTGATACGCAGCATCGGCGGCGCGCACTTGACCGAGCTCGAAGAGCGCGTCCCCGAGCAGCCCGTACGCGGCCGCGTTGTATGGGTTCATCTCGATCGCTCGGCGCGACCACTCAACCGAGTGTGAGAAGTCGTGGCGAGCGTTCGCGAGCGAGGCCATCCCTACGAAAGCCTCCAGATTGTTCCTCGGCTGCAGCTCGAGCGACCGACGAAGCGCTTGTTCGGCAGGGGGCAAGGCCGAAGTGTCGGCTTCGGCGCGCATCTGCTGCAGATAGGTAAGTCCAAGCTGCGCATGCAGTTTCGGGTTCTCCGGAGCCGTATCGATGCGGTCCCTGAAGGTCGCGATCGTGGCATCGAATCCTCCCGATGTCGCCGGAGCAACGGCGTCGAGAGCAGCGACGGACGTCCCAACTGGGCCTGCGTCCGAACGATCGGCGCGGATAGGGCCCAGAGCCCCGACCAGGAACATGACGGCTCCGGCGATCAGCGCAGCGACTGCGAGCAACTTCGGTCTCAAAGTCTCTCCTTAGCCGGGTGAGATGTGCGGGAGCCTGTGGCCGGCTCCCACACATCTCGTGGCATGGGCTTGCTAGTCCTGGTGTGGGCTAGTTTCCGAACCCCGGGATGGAAGCGATACGTATGGGAACGTCGACGAGAAGCCTTTTTCGTCCGCGTTCACTCCGTCGCTTAGGTCGTTCGGGTTGCCGATCAACTCGCCCTCGACTACCTGCAGCGAGATGTCGATCACGTCGTCGGCCAGACGGCGACCGTTGGGGAAGCCGGCCTCGTCTCCACCGATGATGCCCAACCTGGAGTAATCGGGGCAGGTTCCCTGCTCGCATGGTGGGGTGTTCAGGTTCAGACGCAGCATCTCAGCGGCCTCGACGTTAGCCGGCCTGTTCCGGCCCGGAAGACCCGTGAGGAAGACCTGGATCAGGTCGTCACGTTGGATCCCTGGTTCCTGGTCGTCCGAGTCTGGCGCGGGGATCCCGTATATAGCCTCGATCAGACGAGCAAGCTCGGGGTCGTCGACCGCGCCGAGGAACTGCTCATCCTTCTTCGGCTTCGAGGCGTTGAAGTAATCCTTCGTTCCGACCGGAACGACGACCTCATTGACGAGAGGCATGCCGAGACGGGACAGTTGCACCCACCGGCCACGGAATCTCTGTGAACCCTCTGCGGTCTGGATCCGGGTGCTACGACGCGAGGCGGTCGACCAGATGCCGACTACCGGGTTGGTCGCGGCGTTGCGCGCCTTTGCGATCTCGGTCTTGGGGACCTGTAGCACCATCGTGTTGGTGTTGAAGCCCTTGAGGGTGTCGTCGCCCGCCTCGCTGAAGTCCGCTCCGTAAAGAAGGTCGAACACACGCAGGTCGAGGAAGAACGGGTCATTGGTTTGACCAGCGAACGACTGCCCACCCGTGCCCGCGGCCACGACGGCCTCGTCACGGAGCGTCTCGTAGTTGGGCATCGAAGCCTCACCCACGTCGCTTGGAGCGACCTTCTTGTTGCGTACCAGCGTCGTTTCACCCTTGCCGACTCGGATCTTCTTCAGGGTGTAGGTCTGGTAGAAGTTCAGGTTTTCGTCGTTAAGAGAGGAGACCTCGCCGGTGGCGTAGAGGAAGGTATTCGGGTTGCGGTAGTGGTCCCGGAACCTCCAGCGATAGATGATCTCGGCTCCAGCGTCACCGTCGTTCGAGATCTTGACGTCGTAGCGGACGCCTTCCGCGAAGGCATAGAAGTTCGGCCCCCCAGCGGGCTCCTCGAACGGGATCCAGTTGCTGACCAGGGTTACCGTCGCCGCGTTGTCGGGACTTACGAACGCGTAGACATCCGTGCCGTCAACCTGCGGATCGGCCGCCGTCAAAGGGGCCTCCCGGTGACTCGATGCGCCCGAGAGGCTGGGTCCGAGCGTCGTGATCGCCAGTGCTACCGTGGCGAACGCGGCGGCGACTCCGAGCCAGGCCCTCCTTCCGGGCATCCTTGCTGCTACGGAACGGGCCATGAGCGCCTCCTTGTTTGTAGGGCCCTTACCGGGCCCTGCTCATGACTGCGTTCGCAGGTGGGTCGCTGTTTGGATTGTCGAAACGGTCAATCCGCGGATCGCCTCACGCCTGGTGCGGCGGGAGCTCGGAAGGGCGACCAGTCCCTGGAACCAGATAGAGCCGTTCTACATTGACAGTCAGGCCTTCCGATGGTCTATACCGGGGGCCTGGGGGTGCGACAATCCGCTCGGGGATAATCGAGCGAACAGAAGGAGCTCTTTTGCGGATCGCTGTGGTGGGAACGGGCCATGTTGGGCTCATCTCGTGCGTGACCTTTGCGCATATAGGTCACGAGGTCGTCGGGATCGACGCCGACGGGGCCAAGATCGAGACCCTGAAGGCCGGCCGGAGTCCCTTCTTCGAGCCCGGGCTCCAGGAGCTGCTGGACGAGGGGATAGCTAATGGCAGGCTCAGATTCACCTCCGATTACTCCGAGGGCATCCCGGGCGTCGACGCCGCCTTCATCTGCGTGGGCACCCCTCCGCGTGCGAGCGGAGAAGCCAGCCTGGTGGCCGTGGAGAGGGCGACCCGCGAGATGGCCGCGTGCGTCAACGGTCCGATAGTTCTCGTGGAGAAGTCCACCGTCCCGGCCGGGACCCATGACCGCGTCACGCGCACGGTGGCACACGAACGACCCGAGATCGCAGACCAGATCCGCGTGGCCTCCAATCCCGAGTTCCTACGTGAGGGGAGGGCGGTTCGGGACACTCTTGCTCCCGAGAGGATCCTCGTGGGAGCGGATGACCCGTCGGCGTTCGAGATCCTCCGCCGGATCTACGAGCCGTTGACGACCAAGGGCATCCCCCTCATAGAGACGGATATCGCGACGGCCGAGATCTCGAAGCACGCATGCAATGCGTTTCTGTCCATGAAGATCTCGTTCATCAACGCCGTCGCCAGGATGTGCGAACGCTCCGGTGCAGATATCGGCGCGGTTGCCGAAGTCATGGGAACGGACTCGCGCATCGGGAGCTCGTTCCTGGGCGCCGGCATCGGTTACGGAGGGTTCTGTTTCCCGAAGGACGTCGACGCTTTCGAACGGGTCGCTCAATCTTTGAGCTACAGCTTCCCGCTCCTACGCGAGATCGCCCGTATCAACGACGAGGCGATCGAAGCAGCCTTCCTGAAGGTGCGAGACGCGCTGTGGAACCTCGACGACAAGCGCGTGTGCCTGCTGGGCCTTGCCTTCAAGCCGAACACTGATGACGTGCGCTTCGCTCCCGCCCTCGCATTGGCGGACAGGCTGCTGGGCGAGGGTGCCACGGTGTCGGCTTTCGACCCGGCGGCGATCGAGGAAGCTCGACGCGAGCAACCACGCATCGAGTATGAGGACGATCCTTACGCGGCCGCGACCGACGCCCATGTCGTCGTGTTGTGTACGGAGTGGGCTGAGTTCAAAGAGCTCGACCTTGACAAGTTGATGAGCGTCATGCGATACCCGGTTTTCGTCGACGGCCGCAATGTGTTCGATCCCGGGGATATGACTCGGCGGGGCTTCACGTACCTTTCGATGGGGCGCCCCACGCCGGGTGCGCGCCGTGCCTAGAGCGGTCGTCACGGGGGCCGCCGGTTTCCTCGGTTCCCATATCTGCACCAAGCTCCTGTCGAACGGGTGGGAGGTCGTCGGCTACGACAACCTGCTGACGGGCGAGATGGGCAACCTCGCCCACCTGGAGGGGGAGCAGCGGTTCTCGTTGGTCCAACAGGATGTCACCCAGTACATCGACGTCGACGGCGACGTCGATTGGGTGCTGCATTGGGCCTCGCCGGCCTCGCCGGTCGACTATCTGCAGTTCCCTATACAGACGATGAAGGTGGGCTCACTCGGGACGTGGCGGGCGTTGGGGGTCGCGAAGGACAAGCGGGCCGGGTTCGTGCTCGCGTCGACATCGGAGGTGTACGGGGACCCCCAGGTGCATCCACAACCGGAGACCTACTGGGGGCATGTGAACCCCGTCGGCCCCCGTGGCGTGTACGACGAGGCGAAGCGCTACGGCGAAGCCCTGTCGATGGCTTATCACCGCCAGCACGGAGTACCCGTCAAGCTGGTGCGGATCTTCAACACCTATGGACCCCGCATGCGCCGGAGCGACGGTCGAGCCGTCCCAAATTTCATCAAGCAGTCGATCAAGGGCGAGCCACTCACCGTGCACGGTGACGGTTTGCAGACGCGGTCGCTGTGCTACGTCGACGATCTCGTCGAGGGGATCTGGCGGTTCATCGGCTCGGACGTCACCGGCCCGGTGAACGTCGGCAATCCTCACGAGATCTCGGTCAAAGAGCTAGCCGAGCTCGTCGCCGGGATCGCAGGCAGCGATTCCGAGGTCGTCTACATAGATCGCCCCGTCGACGACCCGGAGGTTCGCTGTCCGGACATCACGCTGGCCCAGAACGAGTTCGGCTGGGAACCGCAGGTCTCGCTCGAGGACGGCCTCGCTCGCACCATCGGATGGGCTCGCGCCGCCTGGTTCTAGACCCGTCGCTTGTTCCTTCGCCTCCCGGCTGTGGCTGAGGCTCTTGCGTGCTGTTCCCATCCGGCGAAGCAGGGTCCTTGTGTCGTTTCACCAGCGGATGGGGCCCCGCTCGCAGTCATAGCCCGGAAAGTCGTCGGGGTCGGGAAACGTGTCCGTGTCGTCGATCCCGACGACCCGGTAGAAGTCGGATCTTGCCCCACTGTGCGCGAGGTCGAGGAACGGCACTCCTGGGAATCTGTTTTCGTTACTCGGGAACGCCCGAACGCCCCGGTTCTTGGGGGTGCGCACCAGAGCCACATAGTCGACACCCTCCTCCGCAAGGAACAGCTCGTTACCTTCTGGGTCTTTGAAGAACTCTTGATTGCGCTGGAGTAGATCGTTGATCTCGAGCAGCATCCCGGGTCGGAGGTGTGGGCCCATCCCCTCGATCACTCCAACCCGGCCGGCTAAGAGTTGGTAGGTGGCGTCGGATCTCACATTCGAGACGATGCGGGCGCCACATGTCACGTTGTCGCGCACCCAGGCGTAGTCCTCGATAGCGTCCCTGGTATCCGAGATCAGCTTCGGCGCAGGCTTGACGGCCGGAAGAAGAAGCACACCAACCCCCACCACTAGAGCCACGGAGACTGGTCCGAGCAGTCGTGGCCTCGCCTTCTCCAGCCTGAGGAGGAGAGACTCGAGGGCTACGAAGCCGACCAGCGCGATCGGCAAGGACGCGTAGTCGAAGAGCCGGCGCGGGCCGAAGTTTGCAAGCACGAACAGGTCGTAGATGTAAGCAAATGCAAGCGTCACTGCGACGATGGATACGGTGAGCCCGAGCGCGGCGCAGACGACAGGCCTGAGTCTCGCCGGCGCTATGACCCCGACCGCCAGGAACGCAGCGGAGGTCACGACGAGCCAGAGCCAGGGCTGGGCAGGCTCGGTGTTCAACGCCCGTGACAGATACTGACCTACCAGCTCGTCGGGAGGCTCGTACCAGTCACGTGCGGCCCCCTCGGCGATCGTCGCCGAACGCCCCGTGACGAAGTACAACGTGGGATCGAGGCTGGCATCGTCCAACTGGTATGCGTCTGAGCCTTCAGCCCCCGTGAGGGCCGTGTCGCCGCCCGCGAGCAGCACCGCGGAGCCGGTCAAGAGAAGTGCAACGCCCGGTACCGCCACCAACCACGCAAGCGATCCTAGGAACGGTCTCGCTCGAAGCGCTCGCGCCGTTCGACGCATCCGATTCTTGTGTTCCGTGCCCTCCGTGCCCCGGAATGAATCGGCCGTCACGACATAGAGGGAATAGAAGGCGAACAGGCACAGGCAGATGACCGTCGGGACGGGATGTGTGAGGGCTGCGACCCCGAAGAGAGCGCCGCCGCCGAGCAAGCGTCTGGGGGACCGGGGCGTGCTTTGGATCGCATTCACGCACAGAGCCAGAGCGGCGAACGCCACCACGCGCCCGGTGTTCTCTGCACGATAGAGGTTGAGGTCTCGGGCGATCTCGTGGCCCCCCAGGAACTCAGTGTTCGCCGCGACCCAGAGAGGTACCAGCGCTGCTCCCCACCGGAGACCGACCTCACGCGCCAGCCACCACAAGCTGGTCGCGAGACCGATGGCCGTGACCCAGATGAGTCCTCCTACCGCAACGAGCGGCTGCGACCCGAAGATGAGTTGCATCGCGGCGTTGAAGCAGTTCAGCATCAGCTTCATCGCCGATGGCGCGTACACGTCCCCCCATTGCAGGGTCTGGCGAGGAAGGCTTCCGGACGCTGCGATGTCCGTGGCATCGGCCCAGTACCGCAGGCTTGGAACCCTCGTGACCGTTGAGAGTCCCGAGAACCGCAGCCTCACCAGGGCGATCACGAGCAGCACGGCGATCCCTAGCGCCGCTTCCCACGGGTGCTCCCGGAAACCAGTGATCATGGAACGCGAGTAGGCGCGGAGCCCGCCATTCCGGATCGCGATGATGGCGAGTCCAACGGTGATCACGGTCATCGACGCGACCAAGGAGGGCAGGGACAGGACCGATGCCGCGGCAAGGAGGAAAGAGGACGTTGCGATGAGCGCGAATCCCATCACCAAGCTCAACGCCAGTCGACCAGACAAACGCAGGCTGGTCCGCCCGACGAGTGCACTCGAACCGAGGACTCCGGGGATCGCGATCGCCAGTAACTCGGCTACTCCCACGAGCATCCGGCTCACGAGGTTCTCCGGAATGACATTGGATGTGAGCCCGACACGGTGGGGCTAAGTATAGGAGGGGCCTCGGATTGCACGGGTCGCGGCGTTCTCTCCACTTAGAGCGCGGTGACCCTGAGCTGTTGCGATCGTCGGCCCACCTCTCTTGCGGTTTCCGCGGCTGGCGACCCTGGGCTAGGCGTCCAGGTCCTCGAGCGCTGTGCGCAACAGGGCGCGCGCCGACCAGCGCATCGATTCGACCGCCTCTGCGCGCGAGAGTTTGCCGATGTCGGTCAGCCACACGAGCGCCTCGATCCCGATCGCGGCCCGGGTCGCCAGGACGAGACGGCGAAGCTCGGGCTGGGGCATGTGGCCTCGCAGAGGGGCGAGCGCGTCCTCGATCCAGCGGATGCCCCGACCCTGGCGGAGCGGCAGGGGGTCCCCTTTCACGCCGCCCGCCTCGAGCGACACGCGCAGGGATGCCCGCAACTCCGGTTCGTGGTCGACGATCTGACGGGTGAGCGCCTCGGTGACCATCTCGAGGCGGGCGGCCACGTCAGAAGGTGGATCGTCGCCGAGCAACGAAGATGCATCTAGATCCGGGTAGGTCGCGAGCAGCAACACGCGCTGATTCGGGAAGTAGCGGTAGGCGGTGGTGCGGGCGATGTCCGCCTGCTCGGCGGCCTGCTCAACGGTCGGCGTGACGCCGTCGGCAAGCAACATCCGGGCGGCTTTCACCAAGGCCCCCCGGGTGCGCGCCTTCTGACGCTTGCGACCCTGCAGCTCATACGGGATTGACATGCCCATCATGGTACCGTAATCTCATGGTACTGAAGTCCCATTTAGCTAGGAGTGAGGGAGGAAGGCCATGACGGACGCTAAGCCGATCATCCGGGCCGACGGAGAGGGTGAGCGCCTCTGGTTCTATGGCGGAGGCGTGTTCACGATCAAAGCGAGCGCCGCCGAGACCGGAGGCTCGTTCTTCATGTTCGAAGACACCATGGCGCAGGGCAAGGTGACGCCGTTGCACCTCCACCCCGATGAGGAGGAGGCCCTCTACGTGATCGAGGGTGAGCTGTTGGTGCACGTCGATGGCGAGAACCACCGCCTCGGCGTCGGCGGCCTCTGCGTGGCGCCACGAGGAGTGCCGCACGCTTTTCTCGTGACCTCGAAGAACGCCCGAGTGCTGGCGATGCTGGCGCCGGGTAGGGCCGAAGCCTTTTACCGGGGGGCGAGCGAGCCGGCGACCGCAGATACCGATGCTTCCGGACCGGTCGACTTCGATCGGCTCCACCAGTCGGCCGAGCGCAACGGTGGCATCGAGATCCTGGGCCCACCTCCCTTCGACATGTCCCCGAGCGGCGCGGTCTCGACGGGGGCCTGATCGGCACACTGATCGATGGGGGAGCGAGGAGATCGACAGCTCCCCGCAAAGAGCGGACGATCAGCTTCGATATCCCCGGGCTCTAGAGCGGACGACGGCATCGATCCGCAGGCTCTGCCTCTTATTCAATTAGTTGCTTGACAACGGCGCCCGTGGGCCCTATCTTGTATTCAAGTGATTGATTGAGCAAAAAAGGAGGGACTGTGGCGGTTGATCCGCTCTCACGGGTGTTCTCGGCTCTGGCCGACCCGACCCGGCGCGACATCGTGGCGCGGCTCGCCGCCGGCGATGCCACCGTCAACGAGCTCGCCGAGCCCTACGACGTGACCCTGCAGGCCGTGTCCCAGCACCTGAAGGTGCTCGAGGGCAGTGGCCTGGTGACCCGCACCCGCGACGCTCAGCGCCGCCCGGTGCACCTCGAGGCGGAGGTGTTTGACCTCATGACGAAGTGGATCGAACGGTATCGACGCGAGGCCGAGGAGCGCTACCGCCGTCTTGACGACCTCCTTGAAGCGATCCCCGACGAAGAATCGAAGGCACAACGACCCAAGAGAGGAGCAACACGATGAACACGAGCACCGATGGCACCGAGATCATGGTCGACCCGGACGTCCCCCTCGTGCGGATCACTCGGGAGTTCGACGCCCCGCCGGAGAAGGTCTTCCGGGCCCACGCCGACCCGGATCTTTTCGTTCGATGGAACGGCCCTCGCAGCACCACGATGCGGATCGACCGCCACGACTTCCGAACCGGCGGGTCCTACCGTTACGTGCACGCTCGGGATGACTTCGAAGCCGGCTTCAACGGCTGCTTCCACGAGATACGCCCCGCCGAACTGATCGTTCAAACCTTTACCTACGAGGGCATGCCCGACGGCGTCGCGCTCGAGAAGCTCGTGTTCGAAGACCTCGGCAACGGCCGTACCCGGCTCACGTCTACGTCATTGGTCGACAGCTTCGCGGACCGCGACGCCTTCGTCGCAAGCGGTATGGAGGTTGGTGTCCGTGAGGGCTACGAACGCCTCGACGAACTACTCGCCGACGTCAGCGGTCGATAGACGAACCGCCAACGAAGGAGATGTCCATGCCTATCGAAACGATGGACGAGTACATCGAGACCTTCCCAGCCGAGGTTCAGAAGATCCTCGAGGGGATCAGAAAGACGATACGGAAAACGGTGCCCGACGCTGTCGAAGCGATCAGCTACCAGATACCCACATTCAAGCTCGATGACAAGAACATCATCCATTTCGCAGCATACAAGAACCACATCGGGTTCTATCCGGCACCCTCGGGGCCCAAGGATTTCGAGAAGAAGATAGCTCCCTATCGCTCTGGCAAGGCTACGATCCGATTCCCGCTCAAGGATGCGATCCCTCAGGAACTGGTGCGCAAGATAGTTGAGCTTCAGATCAAAGAAACAAACAAGGGATAGAGCCCACTGGAACCAAAGCTTCCCTCAGGTGGGTCTGTCGGTAGTGATCGAGGAAGCCAACGAGCACTTCCTTCTCGTTGCCGGCCACGGG
>JALZOM010000145.1 GCA_030913945.1 Actinomycetota bacterium | reverse complement strand
CGGATCGGGCGACTCCGTCGCCGCGACGTTATCGCCCGGATCCTCGTCACCGTCTTGGGCAAGACCGATAGCCGCGAGCGCGACGATCACGACGAGCGCAAGCATGGCCGCCACGAACCAGTTCGAGAAGCTCTTGCGCTCCTTGGGGACGTAGCTTCGGCTGCGCCGGCGGTGCTGGACGCGGGCCGATTTCGTGGTTCCCGTCTCCATCGCGGCGATCTGGGCCGTGTCCGAGGGCGCTCTGCCGAAGCGACGATCGAACTCCTCCATCAGAGGATCCGCGTTGAGTCCAAGGAAACGCGCGTACGATCGCAAGAAGCCCCGTACGTATGCCGGCGCGAGGAAATCGAATTCGTCGGATTCCATCCGCATCAGGAAGTCCGGCCGGATCCGAGTTTCTTCGGCCGCTCTCTCGATGCTCACCCGGCGGCGACGCCGGGCGGCCCGGAGATAGGCCCCCATAGAGGTCGGTTCGGTCACAGCGTTTCGCCTCTTCGCCTGTAGACGGAGCGCGCATCAGGGCAGGACCAGTATAGGCAGCGAGGCCAAGTCCACATCCCTTGCGAGGGTCAACCCCCGCCTGAGTTATCCGCCGTCGGGCTCCACGGTGCGCGCGGCGAGCTCGTCGGCGGTCATGAGCACATCGCGGGGCTTGGAGCCCTGTGACGGGCCCACCACGCCGCGCTGCTCCAGAAGGTCCATCAGGCGACCTGCACGAGCGAAACCGACCTTGAGCTTCCGCTGCAGCATGGAGGTCGATCCCAGGCCGGAGCGAACGATGAGGTGAAGCGCCTCGTCCAGGAGCTCGTCATCTCCGCTCCCGCCGCCGTAGACCGACACATCGCCTCCGGACTCTTCGACCGTGACGCCCTCGACGTAGTTCGGTTCGCCCTGCCTCTTCGTGTGCGCCACCACACCCGCGATCTCGCGCTCGGTGACCCAGGCTCCCTGGATCCGTCGCGCCTTCGACGAGTTCGCGTGCAAGAACAGCATGTCGCCATGCCCTATGAGCTTGTCCGCGCCTCCTTGATCCAGAACGACCCGCGAGTCCTGCTGCGAGGCAACGCTGAAAGCGAGGCGCGACGGGATGTTGGCTTTGATCAAACCCGTCACGACATCCACGGATGGACGTTGGGTCGCTATGACGAGATGGATACCCACGGCGCGCGCCATCTGAGCGATGCGGCAGATCGCGCTCTCGACGTCCCGCGGAGCCACCATCATCAGGTCCGACAGCTCGTCAACGACGACCAGGATGTACGGCAGCTGATCGGGATCGGGTTCGTCCTCCTCGCGCTTCACCACGCCACCACGCGCGACCGCTTCGTTGAACATGTCTAGATTGCGCATGCCGTAGTGAGCCAGGGTCTCGTAACGCATCTCCATCTCACGCACGACCCAGTTCAAGGCCGAGGCGGCCCTCTTCGGGACCGTGACCACGGGCGAGATGAGGTGAGGCACCCCTGCGAAGTGGCTCAGCTCCACCCTCTTCGGGTCGATGAGGATCATCCGCACCTGGTCGGGCCTCGCCCGTGTCAGTACGGACGTGATCATCGAGTTGATGCAGGATGACTTCCCCGAGTTCGTCGCGCCTGCGATCAGCAGATGCGGCATCTCGGTGAGGTTCGCAAGCACGGTCTCGCCCGAGATGTCCATGCCCAGAGCCACCGCCAGCGGGTGCCTGTCCTTCTGCGCTTCACCCGAAGCCAGGACGTCACCGAGAGTTACGAGCTGCCGCGTCCGGTTCGGGACCTCGACCCCGATGGCGGAGCGGCCCGGGATGGGGGCCAGGAACCGAAGCTCGCCCGAAGCGAGCGCGTATTTGATCTCGTTGCTGAGCGACAAGACGCGGTTCACCTTCACGCCTTCGCCGAGCTCGATCTCGAACCTCGTAACGGTCGGTCCGGCGGTGTAGCCGGTGACGCCCGCGTCGACCTTGAACTGGCTGAGCGTCGCCTCGAGCACCTTGATCATCTCGTCGATCGAGCGTGCTGATATCTCCCGTTGGTCGCCGCGCGCAAGCAGATCGAGAGGCGGCAGCTTGTAGTTGCCGGAGTCTCCGACCGGCATGGCGAGTTGTCGCGGTGGGCCGGTCGTTCGTGCTCCGGAGGTCGGCCGAGCCATGGGCGCCTCTGCACCGGCAACGGCGTCCTCGGACTCCAGCTCATCCGCTTCATCCGCATATCCGCCATCTTCGCCTTCGACGTACTCGTCTTCCGGATCGCGCCCGGCGGCGAGGGCTCTGACGAAGGCGACCGAGCTCGATCCGCCGGATCTCGCCCAGGCGATCACCTGCGTGATGGGCGTGCGGGTGACGATCATGAGACCGATGCCGAGCAAGAGGAACAGGACCACCCACGTGATCCACACGCCGACGAGGTTTGAAAGGGGCTTGGCGGTGAGCGCACCGACTATCCCACCCAGGCGCTGCAGCTTCTCGAGCGGCGCGGAGACCGGGCGGTTGTTACGTGCCAGGTGGAGCATGCCCGTAACCGCGAGGGTGCAGACCGACATACCCACGCAGATCCGGCTTACCTGTTCGCGCGTCTTCGGGATGATGACGAGGAGTCCGGCCGCGGCGAGCAACAGCGGGGCCACAACGGCGAGGCGTCCCAGCAGCAACGTCCCGAGGAACTCGATCGCCCCTCCGACCGGCCCGGCTCCCTCGGCGTAGATGCCGAAACCGGCCACCGCGGCGAGGAACACGACGAGCAGCCCCCACGCTTCGGCCGGAGCATTGGCGACCTGCACCGCGCCCCACTTCAGGGCGGAGGCGGAGGCCCGGCCGGCGGTGGCCAGCGGATTGGGCGCCTTCCGAGCAGGCTTGCGCTTCTTCGGGGGCGGCCGCCGGCCCGCACCGGAACGAGGCCGGGGACGCCCTTTCGGCGCCGGCCTGCGCGGGCGGGTCGACTTGCGGGATCGAGTAGCCAAAGTGCGGACAACTGTAACAGTAGTTAACACAAGCAACAGGGAACGAGTCCCAACCACGCCCCGGACACCCGAGGGGGGTCTGGGGGGAGTAGGTCGCCTTGGCGACCGATCCCCCCAGGGGTTGCCGCAGGCCGGCATGAAATGCCGGCCGTGAAGCAAGGGCTGTGGTCAGCAGCCCGCCGCGCGCGGGCATAAGAACAGGGGGGTCGGTTGCGCAGCACCCGTCACGGGCGGGCATAAAAGGGGTCGCCTAGGG
>JALZOM010000141.1 GCA_030913945.1 Actinomycetota bacterium | reverse complement strand
CAGTGACCCCGCCGGCGCTCCCGCGTATCTGGAAGCGTCGTTCGACCCCGGAGAAGGCACTAAGGCCGCTAGCGATCGCGTCCACCTCCACCCCCAGCTCGAGACACGCTGCGGCGGCCGCGAGGGCGTTATCTACGTTGTGCGCGCCGGGGACGCGCAGCTGGACCTCGGCACGACCACGATCCGTAACGAGCGAGAACCTCGCTCCGCCGGTCTCGTAATTGGGCTCCTCGGCACCGATAGCACCACCGTCGCCGAAGGTGATCACCCGGCGCCCCGTCGCCTCCGCTTCGGACTTCAACCGCTCGTCCCCCATCGGGACGATGACGGCTCCGGACTCCGGCACCGATCCTATGAAGCGGCCGAAGGCTTCGAAGACGGCCTCTTCCGACCCCCAGTAGTCCAGATGATCGGCTTCGACGTTCGTCACCACGGCGATCGTGGGTGACAAGAAGAGAAAGGAGCCGTCGCTCTCATCGGATTCTGCAATGGTCCATCCATCACGGCCGTGCTTGGCATTAGTACCTGCGTCGTTCAGGCCGCCGCCGACGAGATAGGTCGGATCGACTCCGGCGGATCGGAGCGCGCTCACGATCATCGAGGTAGTGGTGGTCTTGCCGTGCGTGCCCGCGACCACGACCGAGTGCGCCCCATTCAGCAGCGCGGCAAGGGCTTCCCCGCGCGACATCACCTCGATGCCCAGCTCCTGGGCACGTCGCAGTTCAGGGTTCGAGGAGGGGACCGCGGATGACACCACGACAACGTCGGGGTAAGGCTCCGCGAGGTTCGAGGGAGCGTGTCCGATGGCCACGTTCGCTCCCATCGCCTCCAACATCGTCGCCGGTCGAGAGCGTTTGAGATCTGACCCCGAGATCCGAACCCCTCGCTCCAACAACACCTTCGCTATCGCGGACATGCCGACGCCACCGATGCCGATGAAGTGGGCGCCGCTTCCCTCGGTGAAGGTCATGCTTGCTCCCGCACGACATCGGCCAGCGCGGCTGCCGCGTCAGGACGACCGAAGGCGCGAGCGGAGCGCTTCATGCGGTCGAGTAGCTCGTCCCGCTCGAATAGCGGATCGATCTGTTGGGCGAGGCGTTGCGCAGTCGTGTTCGCGTCGTCGATGACGAAAGCCGCGCCGGCCGTCTCCATCACGCGTCCGTGGCGCTCCTGCTGGCGATCGCGGTGATACGGGTAGGGCACGATGATGGCCGGGAGGCCGACCGCGCCCAGCTCGGCGACCGTCGTCGCGCCGCCCCTGCACACCGTTAGGTCCGCGATCGCATACGCCTCGCCCATCTGGTCTACGTAATCCACCACGTGATAGTTGCCGACCTCTGAGAGTGGTGTGGCGCGTTGGGCACGCCCCGTGATGTGCAGGATCTGTCGGTCGTCCCTATCCGCCCAGAGCCGCGCCAACTCGATCGTCGCCTCGTTGATGCGCCGAGCTCCCTGACTCCCTCCGAACACCAAGAGCGTCCGGCGCTTGGGGTCGAGCCCGAAACGCTTCAGTCCCGACGCACGAGCGGTCTCCCGGTCCAGGCCGGCGATCTCCGGAAGGACTGGATTTCCCACGAAGATGCCCTTCTCGCCAACCGCTCGCGCGGTTTCCTCGAACGAGGTAGCGACCTTGCGCGCCAGTGGTTTGCACACTCGGTTGGCAAGTCCCAGCACGATATTCTGCTCATGCAGAACGATGGGCGTACCGGAAGGGCGTGCCGCGAAGCAAACAGGCAAACTGACGTAGCCGCCCATACCCACGACCACGTTCGGGCGGATCGCCCGCAGCAAGCGTCGCGACGCTGCCACAGCCTTCAGCGCCTGCAACCCCACCGGGAATATCCCCCAAGGCCTGGATCGGTCGAACCCCCGAACCTCGACCACCTCGAGTTCGAAGCCGGCAGCGGGCACAAGCCGAGACTCCGCACCGCGCGAGGTGCCGACGAACGTGACGTCGTGGGCCTCGAGTGCACGTGCTAGAGCGATAGCCGGATTCACGTGACCTGCCGTTCCCCCCCCGGCGATCACCACCCTCATGCCGTCCGGCCGCGCCTCGATGATGCAGGCGTCGCGCGCGGCCGGCGTCGCGCGGCAGCTCGCTCCCCCTGCAACGCGATGTTCGCAAGCATCCCCACCGCTATGAGTGTGATGACCAGAGACGACCCACCGAAAGACACCAGGGGTAGGGGCACGCCCGTGATCGGCAACGAAGCCGTCACGGCGCCGATGTTGATGAGGGCTTGCAGAGAGATCCAGACCGTGATCCCGGCCGCCAGGAGCATCCCGAACCGGTCCGGGGCCCGGCGCGCCGTCCGGACCCCCATGTAGGTAAGGAATGCGAACAGCGCCAGAACCGACAAGGTTCCCAGGAGGCCCATCTCCTCGCCCAGGATGGCGTAGATGAAGTCGGTGTGGGCGTTCGGTATGTACATCCACTTCTGACGGCTCGCACCGAGACCAACCCCCAACCATCCGCCTGAGCCCAGAGCGATCAACGATTGGATCGTCTGATAGCCGGTGTTCAGTGGGTCCGCCCAGGGATCGACGAATGCGAGGATGCGGGCGCGCCGGTAGTCGGCACTGAACGCGGCCGCAAGCGCCACGGCCGCGCCGGAAAAACCAACAGGGACGAGATGTCGGAGCCGTGCCCCCGCAACGAACAGCAGACTCATGCCGATGGCGCCGATGATCAACGTGGTGCCCAGGTCGGGCTGCATCATGATGAGCAGCCCCAACACGGCGATCGCCGGGATCATCGGCAACATGGCATGCGAAAACTCGCCGAAGGTGCTTTCCTTCTTGCGCGCGAACACCTCGGCTCCGAACAAGACCAAAGCCAGCTTCGCCATCTCCGACGGTTGAAATTGAATGGGTCCAAAGGCGATCCAGCGCGCGCTCCCTCCCACGGACACTCCAAACCCAGGCACCAGTACGACGATCAGAAGTAGGACGGCAAGCGCGTAGGCAAGGTATCCGGCTCCGGCCAGCTTCCGATAGTCGAAGCGACTCGCAACGAGCAGACCTACGGCACCCATCGCCACCCACAGAAGCTGCTTCTTGAAGAACCAGAAGGAGGAGCCATAGGTTGCGAACGATGAGACCGAGCTGGCGGAAAGGATCATGACGAGTCCCACGACCACGAGCGCGCAAGCGGTCAGCCCGATGAGAACCGCCGGATGCGCGAGGCGAAGCTCGGACTCTGCAGCGCGCGAGCGCGTTGCGCGGGACGCGCGGGGGCGTCCGACTTGGACCGCGTCGCTACGGCTGGCCATCTATCTGCTTCTCCTTGATCAGCTCCCGAACCGCGCTCGCGAAGGCATCGCCGCGCGCCGCATAGCCTTCGTACATGTCAAGGCTCGCACATCCGGGGGACAGCAAGACGGATCCTCGAGAAGATGCAAGGTGATGCGCGCGCCGCACCGCGTCCTGCATGTCAAGCGCGCGCTCGACCGGAACCAGAGGTTCGAAGATCCTCACAACGTCCTCGGTGGCCTCACCCATGGCTACCGCCGCGAGCACCGGAGGAACGGTTCGTTCGAGCTCAGACAGATCCATTCCCTTGCTGCGCCCTCCGGCGATCAGCACCACATCGGTAAGGCCGTCGACCGCGGCCAACGTGGCGTGAGGATTCGTTGCCTTCGAATCATCGATGTAAGTGACGCCGCCGCCTTGCGCAACGATCTGCAAGCGGTGCGCTAGCGGACGAAAGGTGCTGATGGCGCGCGCTACGGCAGTGGGTTCGACCCCGTACTCGAGGGCTGCACCCGCGGCGGCTACTGCATCCTCAACCCCCGGACCACCTACCAGCGGGATGTCGTCAACCGGCAGGATGTCGGTCCCCCGCCACACGATGCGATCGTTCGCCACACCCCACCCACCGTCCGGCACCGTTCGCGATGAGAACGGTACGACCTGCGCCCGTGTGTGATCGGCGATCCTCATCGCCAAAGGGTCGTCGGCATTCGGCAGGAAGATGTCGTGCGGTCCTTGATTCTCGACGATGCGAGCCTTCGCAGCCGCATAGGCCGCGGTCGTTCCGTGCCAGTCCGTGTGGTCCTCTGCGATGTTCAAGACGACCGCGACTCGCGGCGCGAACTGCTCGATGGCAGCCAGTTGGAAGCTCGAGACCTCTAGGGCGATCGCTCCGTTGTCCGGAACCGAGCCGACGGCATCAACGACCGGAAGGCCGATGTTGCCGGCGGCCACCGAGGGGATCCCAGCCTCTCGGAGCATGGCCGCCAGAAGGCTGGTCGTCGTTGTCTTACCGTTCGTGCCCGTAACCGCGAGGAAGTCACACTGCGAGAGCCGGAAGGCGAGCTCAACCTCGCTGATCGTCTTCACGCCCTCTCGCTCGAGCGTTCGCACGACCTCGGAGCTTGGAGGGATGCCCGGGCTCAACACCGCCAGGTCGGCGCCGATCAACTCGAGTTCATGACCGCCGGTCTCGACCTCCGCTCCCTCGCTTCGGAGCGCGTCAGCCCTCGCTCGAACGTCCTCGCAATCAGAGGATTCCGTCACGCGAACCTTCGCGTCGAGCGCGAGCAAAGCTCGAGCGGCGGCAAGCCCGCTTGCGCCGAGGCCGACGACGAGGACCCGCTTGCCCACGAACTCGCTCACAGCGTGCCGCCCTTCGAGAGAAAGTCCGCGTAGAACAAACCGATGCCGAAGACAACAGAGAGCCCGGACAGAACCCAGAACCGCACGATCACGGTGAACTCTGGCCAGCCCGCCAGTTCGAAGTGGTGATGGATCGGCGCCATCAAGAAAGGTCGTTTGCCGGTGCGCTTGAAGATGGCCACCTGAGCGATCACCGACACCGTCTCGACCACGTAGAGACCGCCAAGGACGATGAGTAGCAACTGCGCGTTCAGCAGGATGGCGATGACGGCCATCGCGCCGCCCAGCATCAGGGATCCCGTATCCCCCATGAAGATCTTCGCCGGCGCCGTGTTCCACCACAGGAAACCCGCGCAAGCCCCGAACAACGCAGCAGCGACGATCGCCACGTCGAACGGGTCCGATCCGTGTGCCTGAAGATCGTAGAAAACCGGGTGCCGGAACTGCCAGAAACCGATGACGACGAACGCGGCGAGAACCTGGGCCGACGAGCCGACGGCCAATCCATCCAAGCCATCGGTGAGATTCACCCCATTGGACGACGCCGCGATCATGAGGAATACCCAGATGAAGAAGAACAGTCCCAACTGGAGCTTGGTGGAACGGAAGAACGAGATGTCCGTCCCGATATCCACGACCTTGAGAGCCAAGAACCCGAACACGCCGGCGATGATCAGCTGACCCAGGAACTTTGCGCGCTTCTGGAGGCCGAGCGAGCGAGCTTTCCGGATCTTGATGAAGTCGTCAACGAAACCCAACCCTCCGAGCGCCGCGGTCGTGCCGATGGCGAGAAGGCCGCTCGGCTTGAAGGGCGCGAACCCCTCGCTCCCGATGTGTCCCAGCACGTAACCGGCTATCGCTCCGGCGAGGATGACGAGCCCGCCCATGGTCGGCGTGCCTCGTTTCTCGTAGTGGGCCTTCGGCCCCTCCTCGCGGATGAGCTGTCCCCATCCACGGCGACGGAAGATCTTTATGGCAACCGGTGTCCCGAACAGGGTGGTGCAGAGTCCCACCATCGAAGCGAGCATCAGATTCGTCATTTCGTCTTCCCCAGGGCTCTCAATCCCTCGCGCGCCACATCACGGTCGTCGAAGGGAACGGTGCGGTCCTCGAACTGCTGTTCCGTCTCGTGTCCCTTGCCGGCGATCAGCACCACATCACCGCTGCTCGCACGCGCCACCGCCTCGAAGATGGCGTCACGACGGTCCGGGGTAACGACATCCGGTCCTTGCGCTCGTTCGGCAACAACCCCCTCGAGGATCTGGTCGATGATGGCAAGCGGATCTTCAGAGCGCGGATTGTCCGACGTAACGATGACGACATCCGCCAGCCGGCCCGCGACCGCACCCATCAACGGACGCTTTCCACGGTCTCGATCGCCTCCGCAACCGAAGACCGTGAGAACACGCCCGCCGTTCGATTGCGCCAGCAGGCGCGCTTCGCGCAACGCGTTGTCGAGGGAGTCAGGTGTATGCGAGTAGTCGACGACGACGGCGAAGTCCTGGCCCTCGTCTATCGCCTCGAAGCGTCCGGGCACGGCCTTGATGTTTCGAAGACCGGCCTCCACCGAGTCGGGTGGCACTCCCGCCCGCAGCGCACCTGCGGCTGCCGCGAGACAGTTGGAGATGTTGAAGGCGCCGACTAGTGGTGTCGAAACCTTGATCTCCGCCGCAGGCAGGTCCGGACCGCCCACGACGATGACGAACTCGTTCAGCCACTGCCCCGTCTTCACGTTCTCGGCGCGCACGTGAGCATCTTCTGACAGTCCGAAAGGCGTGGCGGGGACCTCCGCGGATCCGAGCAAATTCCGTCCGTAGCTATCATCGACATTGACTGCAGCAGCGTCGATGCGCTCGGGTGTGAAGAGCGAGCGCTTGGCCGCGAAGTAATCATCCATCCCCATGTGAAAGTCCAGATGGTCCTGCGAAAGATTGGTGAACGTCGCGCTGGCGAACCGCATCGCGTCCACGCGGCGGAGCACAAGCGCATGCGACGTGACTTCCATCGCCACGGCGGTAACGCCCGAGTCTCGCATCTCGGCGAAGAGATACTGCAGGTCGACGGACTCGGGTGTTGTACGAACCCCCGGTTTCGCCTTGGTTCCGACGCGTGTCTCGATCGTTCCTATGAGACCGGTCCGATGGCCAGCAGCGGCGAGGATGGATTCGAGCATGTAGGCCGTCGTGGTCTTCCCGTTCGTTCCGGTAACGCCCAAGACCAAGAGACCTTCCGAAGGGTGATCGAGCAGCGCCGCCGAAACCGGTGCCATGGCGCTACGCACCTCGCTCACGGTTACCTCCGGGAGCTCCGTGCCGGTCGGTCGCTCGACGCAGAGCGCAGCGGCTCCAGCGGAACTGGCCTGCGCGGCGAAATCGTGACCATCCGAGCTCGCTCCGGGGAGGCAGAAGAAGAGGTCCCCGGGGTGCACGGAGCGGGAATCGAAGGACATACCCGTGATGACGGTGTCGGAGGGGCCGTCGAGAGACACGAAGAGGTCCCCGGCAGCCTCCGCCACGTTGCTCAGCGTCTTCTGAACCTGCGCTCGCGTCATGGAGGCCATGCTAGTCGTGGGGGGGCTCGGCCCCCTGCTGGGCCGCCTCCAACTCGCGCGCGACTCTCTCCGCGTTGCCGCTCGGCGGGATCCCAAGATGCTGCAGCGCAGGTTCTGCTATCGCCTTGAAGGCCGGGGCGGCCGTCGCGCCCCCCCAGATAGGGGTCGGGTTGTCCAGCACGACGATGACGACCAGAGCAGGGTTGTCCGCGGGGACGAACCCGGCGAAGGACGCGGTATACGAGTTGCCGTAGCCCCCGCCTGGCAGGGGCTTCTGCGCCGTCCCGGTCTTGCCCGCAACTGCATAGCCCGGGATGCGAGCCTCGAGGCCCGTTCCTTTGGTCACTACCCCTGTGAGTATCTCAGTCATCTCTCGAGCCGTTCGTCTCGAGACGACGCGTCTCTTGGTCGGAGGTGTGGAGCGCACGACCTCTCCGGCGTCGTTCGTATGCGCGTGCAACAGCTTCGGCTCGACCCATACCCCCCGGTTAGCGAGAGTGGCGTAAGAGCTGGCCATCTGCATCGCCGTCACGGCGATGCCCTGGCCCAGGGGAATCGTGGCGATCGTCGATCCCGACCACTCGTCGAGGTCCAGCACGATGCCCGAAGACTCACCGGGGAAGTCGAGTCCGGTGGCGCGCCCGAAACCGAACTTGCGCACGTATGCGTCCAGTTTCTCTGCGCCCAGTTCCAGACCTATCTTGATGGTCCCGATATTCGAAGAGTCCTGAATGATCTCGGCGGCCGTCATCTCCTCGGTGGCATGGAAGTGGGAGTCGTGGAACACGCGATCCGCGTACGGCATCTCGTCCGGCACTACGAACGATGTGTCGGGAGTGATCACGTTTGACTGGAGCGCACCGGCAGCCGTGACGATCTTGTAGGCGGACCCCGGCTCATAGACATCCGTAACCGCTCGGTTCCTGTAGGTCTCCTGGTCGAACTCCCAGAACTTGTTGGGGTCGAAGGACGGGACGTTCGCCATCGCAAGGACCTCGCCGGAACGCGGATCGAGAACGATGGCGGAGGCTGCCGCGGCATGGTACCGCTGAGCCGCGTCCGCCAGCGCCAGTTCGGTCGAGTACTGGATGTCCTTGTCGATGGTGAGGAACAACGAACGTCCTGGCTCGGGCCGATCGTAGGTGTACTCGGCCTGGGGTAGGGATCGACCGGAGGGGTCTTGCTCCAGCGACATCTCTCCCGGCCGGCCCTTCAGGATGTCCTCGTACTGCGTCTCGAGTCCCGAGAGACCCATGCCGTCGATGTCCACGAAACCGAGCAGCTGGGCCGCTACCCGCCCGTTCGGGTAGAACCGTTTCGGTTCGGCTTCCATGAACACGCCGGCCAGACGCAGAGCCTTGACCTTGTTGGCGACCTTGGGTTCGACCTGCCGGGCGATGTACTCGAATCGGCTGCCGGGCCTCGTCCCTCCTAGCTTTGCTCGTAGAGCTGCAACTCTCATGTCGAGCACCGGGGCCAACTTCGAAGCCGCTGCGGCGGCGTTCGTCACGAGGGCGGGGTCGGCGAAGACGGTCTGAAGGTCCACCGAGATCGCAAGTGGACGCCCGGAACGGTCATAGATCGCCCCGCGACGAGCGGGGAACTCCACGACCTTCAAGCGTTGCGCGCTTGCCAGTCGAGCGTACTCGGGGGCCTCGACGATCTGCAGTACGAACAACCGCGCCCCCATCAGCCCGAACGCGATGACGAAGAAGACGAACATCCCGACCAGTCTCCGGGGCGAGCACGAGCGCGGGCGACGCGAGCGTGTGGCTCTAGAGGTCGGGGTGCGTTTAGACACGCGCCTCGCAGAGGTGCTGCGCGTGCCGCTCGCGGACGCGCGCCGACGGGTACTAGAAGTAGGGG
>JALZOM010000127.1 GCA_030913945.1 Actinomycetota bacterium | reverse complement strand
GGCCAGGCGGGCGCGCAAGAAGAGAACCTTCACAACATCTCCGAACTCAGGCCCGGCCGGGCACGCCGGGCTCGGTCATCGGCGTGGGGTCCAGCACCTTGTCCAACTGGTCCTCGGACATGACCTCGTGCTCGAGTGCGACTTCACGGATCGTCTTCTTCTCGGCGAAAGCCTGTTTCGCCAGGCCGGCTGCGGCCTCGTAACCGACGTAGTCCGTCAACGCGGTACACAACATCAGGGACTGTTCCATGAGCTCCGCACTCCGTTCCGCGTCCGCCTCTATCCCCCTGACGCAGCGCTCCGTGAACGCGTTAACGCCGTTGCGCAAGATCGTCATCCCGAACAAGAGGTTGAATGCGAAGGAGGGCCAGAACACGTTCAGATCGAGCTGTCCACCATGAGCGGCGAGTGAGCACACCTCGTCGAAACCGATCACCTGGAAGCAGACCATGTTCATCATCTCGGCCATGCTCGGGTTGACCTTCCCGGGCATGATCGAGGAACCGGGCTGCACCGGAGGCAGCACGATCTCCGCGATCGCGGTGCGGGGGCCCGAAGAGAGCAACCGAAGGTCCGACGCGATCCTCGAGATCTCCACGGCCGCGTTGCGGACCGCGCTCGACAGGTGTGCCATGTCCCCGCCGGACTGGGTGAGCCGGAAAAAGTTCTCCCCGCGGCGGACGTCGAAGCCGGTCAGCTCACGTAGATGCTTCACGATGGCTTCGATGTATGCGGGCTCCGCATTGATCCCAGTTCCCGCCGCCGTCCCTCCGATGTTCAATTCCTCGAGAGCACGAGCGGCGTCGCCGACCCTTTCGATCGCTTTGCCGATCGCGTCCGCGTACCCCGAGAACTCCTGGCCCAGACGGATGGGCACAGCGTCCTGAAGGTGGGTACGCGACGACTTGACGATGGTGTCGAACTCGCGCGCCTTCGCATCCAGCGCGTCGCGAAGACCCTCGAGTGCTTCTATCAGGCTAGGCACGACTCGCAAGGCTCCGAGTCGAACCGCTGTTGGGTTCGTGTCGTTCGAGGATTGGGCGAGGTTGACGTGGTCGTTCGGATGAACCTTCCGGTCGACGCCTCGCCGGCCGCCGAGGAGCTCGGACGCGCGATTCGCCAGGACCTCGTTCGCGTTCATGTTGTGAGAGGTGCCTGCCCCGGCTTGCCACGGATCGATGACGAAGTGCTCGTTGAGCTTGCCCTCGAGAGCCTCGTCCGCGGCCCCCACGATGGCGCGACCGATGGCCTCCTCGAGCCGGCCCGTGTCCATGTTCGCCAGGGCAGCGGCCTTCTTGATCATCACCATGCCCCATACGTAATCGGGCTGTGGGGGCAGTCCAGAGATGGGGAAGTTCTCGCGCGCCCTCTGCGTCTGAGCGCCGAACAGGGCGTCGGACGGAACCCGCACCTCCCCGAGCGTGTCCTTCTCGATCCTGTGCTCGCTCACCGTGAGGGCCTCCTCGCCGCCAGATTCAGTTCCGAGAGATCAACTCGACGATAAACCGGCCGAGCGCCGGTTCCGGTTACGGGCGATCCTGAGCGCACAGGATCGGGAGCTGGCATGTACCGGTCCAACGCGCCACCTGCGCGAGCACAAGACCCGAGAGCACTAAGCCCAGCGCCAGCGCGGTCACCCACCACATCGTTGGCTTGTGCCACCGATCGGGGGGATGCGTTGCGGCCGGGTCCAGGGCCGGCGTGTCGCTGTAGGCCACCTCGGCGAGGACGAGCCGTGCGGCCTGGAGATCGAGGCTTCTGACGTAGATGTTCGCGGGCGCCCACGGGTTCGAGCCGCCGTACAGCCAGGCTCCGGGTGCTTTCCGATCCTTGACCGTGCGAGTGTCGATGCCGGCCTCGGTCAGCCGGCCGGCGAGCAGATGGGCATCGATGTCATTGATCGCTGTGACCAATCGGACCCACGAACCGCCACCGCTACGGTCGAGTACGTCCGGTGGCGGGGGAAGGTCGACACTGACGCCCATCTTCAGCGCCCACCGAAAAGGCTTCGAGCGATAACCACCCTTTGGATCTGATTGGTGCCTTCGTAGATCTGGGTGATCTTCGCGTCTCGCATCAGACGCTCCACCGGGTACTCCCGGATGTATCCATATCCCCCCAACGCCTGCACGCAATCGGTTGTGACCGACATCGCGACGTCCGACGCGTAGCACTTCGCTATCGCGGCCCAATACGAAACTCGTGCGTCCTGCTCCTCGATAGCGGTAGCTGCCTTGTAGACGGCCATACGCGCGGTTTCGATCTTCATCGCCATGTCCGCGAACATGAACTGCAGGCCCTGGAACGTGGATATCGGCTTGCCGAATTGCTTGCGTTCGCCGCAATACTCCACCGCGATGTCAAAGGCACCCTGAGCTATACCGAGAGCCTGGGCCGCCACCGTTGGGCGCGAGAAATCAAGGGTTCGCATGGCGATGGGGAATCCGCCGTTCACCTCGCCGATTACGGCCGAACCCGGAAGCCTGCAATCCTCGAGCATCACCTCACGCGTCGGCGACCCGCGGATGCCCATCTTCTCTTCCTTGCGCCCCAGTGAGAAACCAGTCGTCTCGCTCGAGATCAAGAAGGCCGTGATGTTCTTGCCCTTTGCCCCATCGGGATCCGTGACGGCGAAGTACGTATAGAGGTCGCTGGCCCCCGCTCCAGTGATGAACCTCTTCGAACCGTTGAGCACCCAATCGTCTCCGTCCCTCACCGCGCGGCTCCGCATCGCGGCCGCATCGGATCCGGAACCCGGCTCTGTGAGGCAGTAAGACATCCGGTGCTCCCCGTTGGTCACGCCCTCGCAGATGAGGCGCTTCTGTTCGTCCGTACCGGCGAGCAGCACGGGGATCGCGCCGAGTTTGTTCACGGCCGGGATCAGCGAGACGCCCGCGGACCAGCGAGAGATCTCTTCGACGAGCAGGCAGAGCTCTACGGCTCCCCCACCAGCTCCCCCGTGTTCCTCGGGGTACGACACGCCCGCGAAACCATTCTTCACAAGCAGCTCGTCGATGTCCCATGGGTACTCGTCCGCCTCGTCGATCTCCGCCGAGCGCGGGGCGATCTTGTCTTCGACCAGTTGACGAACCGAGCGACGGAATGCCTCTTGTTCCTCGGAGAGATGGAAATTGAGTCCTTCGTTCATCTCACCATCGTAACGATATCGCGACCTAGTACGGCCTGGGTAGGGGCGGGGCCCCGGTGCCGTTCGGTAAGGTGGCGTTCGGAAGGGACCGTGGGTCCCCGAGGGTCAAGGAGAGACAGTGGGGGCATCCATCGAAGCGATAAGGGAAGCCGTCCTATCCGGTGCGCCCGGGGACGCCCTGGGAGACATGGCGCTTCCGGAAACCGTCAGGGCCGCCTTCATCCGCGAGGACGAGCAAGAGATGTTCCGTGGGATGGATCCCACTGCCAAGGACCCCCGCAAATCGATCCACGTGGACGAGGTTCCGACGCCGCCCTTGGGGCCGAACGAATGCCTCATTGCGGTGATGGCATCTGCGATCAACTACAACACCGTATGGACCTCGATCTTCGACCCGGTTCCGACCTTCGCGTTCCTCGAGAAGCTGGGTCGAGAGAGCGATCTCGGTTCGAGGCACGACCTCGACTATCACATCCTCGGGTCGGACGCCTCGGGAGTGATCCTCAAGACCGGCCCCGGAGTGACGCGCTGGAAACCCGGCGACGAGGTCACCGTTCATTGCAACTACGTGGACATGGAGGCACCGACGGGCCACGACGATTCCATGCTCGATCCGAACCAGCGCATCTGGGGGTTCGAGTCCAACTTCGGCGGGCTCGCGGACATCGCGATGGTGAAGGCGAACCAGCTCATGCCGAAGCCGCGCCACCTCACGTGGGAGGAGGCCGCGTGTCTTGGCCTCGTGTCCTCGACCGCGTACAGGATGCTCGTATCCGCCAACGGCGCATGCATGAAACAGGGCGATGTCGTCCTGATCTGGGGGGCTACCGGCGGGCTTGGTGGCTTCGCATGCCAGTACGTCCTGAACGGTGGGGGGGTCCCCGTGGCGGTCGTTTCTTCGCCGGAGAAGTGTCAGCTCCTACAGTCGATCGGCGTCGAGCACATCATCGACCGTAAGGCGGAGGGCTACAACTTCTGGGACGGTGATGACCCGGACCCGAAGGAGTGGCGCCGCTTCGGTAAGCAGATCCGTTCGCTCGTCGGCGAGGATCCGGACATCGTGTTCGAACATCCGGGAAGGCAAACCTTCGGTGCGAGCGTGTTTGTCGCGAAGCGCGGTGGGACCATCGTGACGTGCGCCTCCACCTCGGGATACATGCACACCTACGACAACCGCTACCTATGGATGCACCTCAAACGGATCATTGGCTCGCACTTCGCCAACTACAAGGAAGCGTGGGAGGCGAACCGCCTCGCGGGACTGGGGAAGATCCATCCGATCCTGTCCGACACATACCCTCTAGAAGAAACCGGCGAAGCCGCTTACCAGGTGCATCAGAATCTCCACACCGGCAAAGTTGGTATCCGTGTGCTCGCTCCGGAGGATGGACTCGGCGTCGGCGATGAGGAACTTCGGGCTCGCCATCTCGACAAGATCGAGCTTTTTCGCCGCTTCGACTGATCAATCAGCTCGGACGGGCCGCCGGCCGATCGCGTTCTGCACGATCACGAGCAGATCCTGAGCGGAGAAGGGCTTCTCCAGGAAGTCCGATCCCTCGCCCCTGACCTGATGTCGCGAGACGATGTCGTCGGTGTAGCCGGACATGAAGATCACGGGACATCGGGGGCTGCGAGAGAGAACCCGGTCGGCGATAGCTTTCCCGGAGGCGACGGGCATGATGACGTCGGTAAGCAGCAGATCGATATCGAAGTCCGACCCGAACATCAGCAGCGCTTCCTCGGGACCCATGGCTACCACGTTGTAGCCCTTCGAGCCGAGGATCCTCTCGACGAGGTGTCGCACCGCCTCGTCGTCCTCGACCACCGCGATCGTTTCGCCTTGCCCCGCGCCGACTAGAGGAGATGGCGCTGGCTTTCGGTCTTCCTTGTCCACGTGCTCCTGACTGGCGGGCAAGAAGACCTTGATGGTCGTTCCTCCACCATCGGTCGGGTAAACAGAAACATGACCGCCTGCGCCTTGCACGATCCCGTGGACCATCGCGAGCCCGAGTCCCGTTCCCTTACCCCGTTCTTTCGTTGTGTAGAACGGCTCGAAGATGTGGTCGCGATCCTCGTCGGGTATCCCCTTCCCGGAGTCAGTGACCGTGATGCACACATAGCGCTCGGGCGCAGGGCCCGCGTAATGCGTCAGCCATCCCACGGGTTGGGTCACGTTCTCGGTCCCGATGATGAGAGGCCCGCCTTCGGGCATGGCGTCGCGCGAGTTCACCGCGAGGTTCGCGATGACCTGTCCATCTGGCCCTGGTCCACCTTGCACAGCCATAGATCCTCAGCGAGACGGGTCTCCAGACGAACGTCCTCCCCGATCGATCGCCGCAGTAGCTTTTCCATGTCAACCACGACGACGTTGAGATCGAGAACCCGAAGCTCCACCGCCTCCTTGCGCGAGAAGGTGAGGAGTTGGCGCACCAGGGTCGTGGCCCGCTCCCCTGCGGCAAGGATCTCTCCTGCATCTTCTCGACGTGGGTCGGCCTCACCGAGATCCTCGAACAAGAAGCGCGCGTAGTTCTGGATCACGGCCAGCAGGTTGTTGAAGTCGTGCGCCACACCTCCAGCGAGCCGGCCGACCGCTTCCATGCGCTGGGACTGGCGAAGCTGCTCCTCCAGGTGCTTGCGCTCACTGATGTCGATGAGCACTCCCTGAGCCTTTTTCGGCCTGCCCTGTTCGTCGCGTAGCAACCGCGCCTCGTCCTGGATCCACACCTCGGTCCCGTCGCGCGCGATCATCCGGTACTCGCCCCGGTAGCTGTCCCCCTCCTTATTGAACTTGTCGGTCTCCGCGATCACTCGTTCCCGATCTTCTACGTGAACGCGATCCCACCAGAGGTCGGGGTCTTCGAGCATCTCGGCCGGGGTGTACCCGAGGATCGCCTCGACCTGTGGACTCATGAAAATCGTGTTCTCTCCATCGTCCATCTCGTAGATATAGGTGATCGCAGGGATGTGCTCGACGAGCGAGCGGTACCGTTCCTCGGCCTCCCGGAGCGCCCGGATCGCATCTAGATCGGGCGTGTCGAAGATGACCTGGGCAGGCCCTGAACCGGTCAACTCCACATCGCTCACGTCCGCACACGCTCCTTGCTCACAGATCCGGATCACCCGAAGGGCCGCGCCTGAGGGCGGACAGGGTCTCGGGGCTTCACTAAGGACATCGTCGCGATCGGGTTCCGTCTGGATAGGCAATGAGAGAGGGCCGTGCGGGGAGGACGTCAGGTCCGGCTCGACTGCCTAACCCGGGATGCTGAATATCAGCGCGTCGCCCTGACCGCCTCCGCCACATAGCGCTGCCGCCCCCATGCCGCCGCCCCTCCGGCGGAGCTCGTGGATCAAGCCGACGGCCAGGCGGGCACCCGTACAGCCGATCGGGTGTCCCAATGCCACTGCGCCGCCGTTCACATTGACCTTGTCCTCCGCCGCCGCGTCCCCGTTGAACAGCATGCGGGTCGAATGGAGGGCGACGGCCGCGAACGCTTCGTTGATCTCGAGTAGGTCGAGGTCCCCTGCGGCCAACCCGGCCTTCTTGAGTGCTGCCTGGATCGCCAGCGCGGGAACCGTGTGCAGGTAGGGAGGCTCGTCCGCCGACATGCCGTGAGCCACCACCTCAGCGACCGGCTCGATCCCGAGCATTGCTGCACGCTCTGCGCTCATCACGATCACCGCCGCCCCGCCGTTGCTTATCTGAGAGGCGTTGCCGGCGGTGATGGTGCCGTCCTTCTGGAATACCGGCTTGAGGCGGCCGAGAGACTCGGCGGTTACGTCGGGCCGGATGCCCTCGTCGGTGTCGAACACGAGGGGTTCGCCTTTTCGCTGGGCCACCTCCAGAGGGACGATCTCGGCCGCAAAGAGGCCCTTCTCGCGCGCCGCTGCGGCGCGGGAGTGGGAGCGGGCCGCCCATTCATCCTGCTCGGCCCGACCGATCGAGAACTCGGCGTTGACGTCGTCCGACTGATCGCCCATATGTTTGTCCTTGAACGCATCCCACAGCCCGTCATGGATCATGGAATCGACGACCCGACCGTCTCCCATCCGCAGGCCCTGTCGTGCCTTCGGCAAGAGGTAAGGAGCCTGATCCATCGACTCCATGCCGCCCGCTACTACCACGG
>JALZOM010000098.1 GCA_030913945.1 Actinomycetota bacterium | reverse complement strand
GACTCCGCTCGCGCTCGTAGTCATTGTCGGCGTCATCGTCAGCCAAGTGCGTTCAACCGCTCCAACGGGCGAAGCAACGTAGCCGGGGAATCCCGCAGATGGCGACCGCCGGATAGTCGCGATAAATGCCCGGTTCCCGCTTAGGGACTACCTGCGGAAAAATTGATCTAGCTCAGCGCTGATCCCGAACTACACAACGGCCGCCACCGGGCCCCAACCACCACGCCTTGACCGGCACCTTCGCACCTGACCTCACCCTGCGCACCGCCGAGGGCACAACCAGCGTCGCGGGGCTCATGCACGCCGCACGGCCCATCCTCCTCGACCTCGCCGACCGCCCGGACCTCCGCGAGACCGCCCATGACTGGGAGCATCGGATCGACATCCACACCGCCGAAACCGATCACCGACCAGCCGACGCCCTCCTGATCCGCCCGGACGCTCACATCACCTGGGCCGCAACCATCGACGAACCCACCGGCACCGCGGCGCGCTCGCTGCGAGAAGCGCTCTCCGCCTGGTTCGGCAACCCCTGAAAACGATGGGTGTGCTGGGCGAGCAAGGCCGGGTTGACGTGTTTGGCGGCGAGACCTAGCGTGGACTGATGGCTCATTTCGACACGGTCCGGGTGGCGGCGGTACAGGCCACGCCGGTGATCCTCGACGCAGAGACCACGATCGAAAAAGCGGTTCGTCTCATTCACGAGGTCGCCGACGATGGGGTCCAACTCGCTGTGTTCCCCGAAACATTCGTTTCGGTCTACCCCAGCGGGGCGTGGGGCCACCTCGCGTCGCGGTTCGACGGCTTCGACGAGATGTGGGAGCGCATGTGGGCTTCGTCGATCGAGGTTCCCGGTCCTGCGGTCGAGAAGCTGCTCGCGGCATGCTCCGAACGACAGATCCACTGCGCGATCGGGATCAACGAGCGAGAGCTCGAGCGCCCGGGATCGCTGTACAACACCCTGTTAGTACTGGGACCGGACGGTCTGTTGATCAAGCATCGCAAGCTCGTGCCCACTATGCACGAGCGCCTTTTCCACGGTTTCGGCGAAGGGAACGACCTCGATGTTGCCGAGACTTCGCTCGGGCGGATCGGGGGACTGATCTGTTGGGAGAACCGGATGCCACTGGCGCGCTATGAGCTATACGGCAAGGGGGTCCAGATCTGGCTTGCCCCGACGGCGGACGACTCGGACGGATGGTTGGCGACGATGCGGCACATAGCCATCGAGTCCGGAGCCTTCGTGATCAGCGCCCCGCAGTACATCGAGAAGAGCGCCTTCCCGAACGACTTTCCGGTGCAACTCCCAGACGATGAGGTCCTGGGCCGCGGGGGCGCCGCGATCATCGAGCCGCAGGGAGGCTCTTTCGTCGCTGGTCCTCTCTACGACGCGGAGGGCGTGGTGACCGCCGATATCGATCTGAAGGTTGGGCTCCACGCGAAGAGGTGGTTCGACGTCGTGGGTCACTACAGCCGCATCCCCGACCCCGGCCTGTCGAACGAGATCGAAGACAGAGTCTCGCCGGGGCACCCACGCCCCGACCTAAGCGAGTTGATCTAACACCAACGTGCGGTGCGGTGCTCCATCGAGGGCACCCACGCTTCTGTCTCCTCGAGCTCCCCGCGGGAGAGACGCGTCGATCTCCTGCTTCGCAGCGGCAACATCGGGGTCGTCTTCATCCGGCTCGGGCATGGCCCCCTTAGGAGGTTTCGGGTCGACCGTCGTCAGCGGGACGCACCCTCCCCCGGCGACAGACAACTCCCCGGATGCCTGCGATAGTCCACAGCCGTCGTTCGCTAGTCGCGATAAGTATCGTTGACGTCGCAAACGTGCGTTCCTGATCTGGAGGACAGAGAACATGGCCTCGCCTCGTGATTGCATCACGACGATGGCAGTGGGCCTGCCCGAAGCGACTGTTGAAAACCACGACGGGCATGTTGGGTTTCAGGTTCGAGGGAAGCGCTTTGCCTGGTATCTAGAAGATCATCATGGAGACGGCCGGATCGCTCTGACGTGCAAGGTAGAGCCGGGTGTAAACGAGGCGTTGACGAGTTCTCGTCCCGACCGTTACTTTCTCCCGCCGTACCTGGCAGCGCGAGGGTGGGTGGGTTACTGGCTCGACCTTACCGACGTTGATTGGGATGAAGCCCATGAGCTGATCCTCGATAGCTACCGTTTGATGGCGCCGAAGCGCTTGGTTGCGCTGGTCGACCAGCAGCTCGACTGATCTGAACAGCTCGGCGTTTCGGGAGGCCTGAGCCGGTCATTTGCGTAACATCCAGGCAATGTCCGATGAGACACACGGGTATTCGTATCGTTCAGCCGATGTCTCCGATGCCGAGAAGGTGTCGGCGCTCGTCGACGCTGCCTACGGTCACTACGTCGAGCGGCTCCAGATGCAGCCCGGCCCCATGACCATGGACTACGGGGAAGTCATTCGGAACCACGCCGTCACAGTCGTCGAGAGGCGGGGGAGCCTGGTTGGGATGATCGTTCTTCGCGTCTCAGACGAAGTCCTTTTCATCGATAATGTCGCCGTTCACCCGCTCCATCGAGGGAGAGGAGTCGGACGGACCCTCCTTCAGTTCGCCGAAGGCGAAGCGCGGCGGGCGGGATTCAACTCCATCCATCTCTACACGCACGAGAAGATGACCGAGAACTTGGCGCTGTACTCGAAGGTCGGGTACGTCGAGTACGACCGTCGCTCACAAGGAAACTTCTCTCTCGTTTATATGCGGAAAGCATGCTAAGGCTTCGCCAACAGTTCTTGAGTTCCTCGCTCCGAGGAACCGGCGTGATCATTGATGCGCAGGGGCCAGCGGTCGGTTAGCGCCGCACCCGGTCTAGAGCGCGCTCGAGAGGGCCAAAGCTAGAGCGGCGTCTACGCTCGACCGCCATCCCGATCGCGATGCCGGAACCCATCAACGCGGCGCCGCCTAGTCCCGCGGGGATGCCTACGAGGAGAGCGCGTCTGCGGGTCCGCAACTCGTGGATCGGCCACCCGTTGCTCATCGCCATGCGCCTTAGTTCGTGCTCGGGATTGACCGCATGTGGGAAGCCAACCGACTCGAGCAGTGGGAGATCGTTGGTCGAGTCCGAGTACGCAGCGCACTCTCCGAGCTCGATACCGTGCTCCGCCGCGACCTCGGCTACGGCCTTGGCCTTGGCCGCCCCGTGCATCACCTCGCCGACGAGACGACCCGTATAGTAACCCGCCGAATCGATCTCCGAGATCGTTCCGATCGCTCCGGTCATCCCGAGCTCCTCTGCCACGGTGCCGGCGAGTTCGATGGGGGCCGCCGTAACGAGGAACGTGAGCTCCCCCTTGCCGCGGTGACCATCGATCACGCTCACGATGTCCTCATAGACGAG
Organism: Actinomycetota bacterium; assembly: GCA_030913945.1. Taxonomy (GTDB): domain Bacteria; phylum Actinomycetota; class CADDZG01; order CADDZG01; family WHSQ01; genus JACCXF01. Next base: position 1,132 of record JALZOM010000098.1, on the reverse strand, counting down.
TGGAAGGATGCGCTCCTCGACGATCTCCCGTCCCCACTCGGCCAGTTCCGCCTGACTTCGGCCCGTAACGAACTCGAGCGTGGACTCGCGCGACATATCCATACCTCGACGTCGCTCGCCCCCGAGCCTGTACACGGCTTGGCCGAAGGCGAACTGCATGATGTCGCGCACCCGGAACATGTCCCGCTCGTACAACCCTCGGGCGAGAAGGAAGAGGCTGGACCCCGGGATGAGGGTCTTGTCGAGATCGAAGAACGCAGCGCGTTGTGGTTTCTTGGGTGGGTTCATCCGTTCACCCCATCCTCTCCACTCGATCGATGGCGCCACGATATCTCGCAGAGGGCCCACCCCCGTCGCGCTCACATGCTTTACACGACCCGCGCCCCCCTCTCGCGAGGCGTGTCAGTATCGTCTCGTGCTGGTCGGAGCCATGAACTTCCCGGGGCGTTCGGTCCTCAAGGAGATCCACCGTATCCATGAGGACCGCTTCGACTTCATCGACCTCACCCTCGAGCCTCCTGCCGCATGGCTTCCCGACGGGAAAGAGGTGGGGCGCCTCCTGGGGGATCTCGGCCTCTCGGTCGTGGGGCACACCGCCTGGCATCTTCCGATCGCATCGCCGTGGCCGGAGCTTAGCCACCAGGCACGCGACCTTTACCGGCAGGGGCTCGACTGCTTCGCGGACGCCGGAGTCGAACTCGTCAACGTTCATCCGGACCAGCGCGTGCCGTTGCACTCTCCTGAGCAGATCCGCGCACGCAATGCAGAGGCGATCGGAGAACTGGCGCAGGACGCGGCCGGGCGGGGGATCACCCTGATGGTCGAGAACCTCGATCGCATGTTCTCGGCTCCCGAGGACCTGAGCGCGATCTTCGATGCCGTCCCGGACGCGCGTTTCCATCTCGATGTCGGCCACGCGAACCTCAACCTGGGGCGCAGAGGGTCGAACCGAACGCCCCACCTGCTAGAGGCCTTCGGCGACCGACTGGCCCACGTCCACCTGTCCGACAACCGCGGGGGCGGCGACGATCTTCACCTTCCTCTGGGGGCCGGCGCGATCGACTGGAGAACGAGGATCCGGGAGCTGAAGGCGTCCGGCTACGACGGCACGATCACTCTCGAGGTCTTCTCC
>JALZOM010000055.1 GCA_030913945.1 Actinomycetota bacterium | reverse complement strand
GATTGAGGGTTCACGCCCTCCGCGGGTTCAAATCCCGCCCCCACCGCTCGCCTCAGCTCTTCTCGATCGACCAGCCTGTCTTGAGCCCCCCTCCGGCCGACGTTGCCTCCTCGTCGGTGGCTCAGAGGAAAGCCTGCCGAGGGCCAAGAACCTTCGCTCCCTTCCCCCTGAAGCCAGATCTTTTTGAGCCTCCTTCCCGTCCAACGTTGCTCTCCTCGTTGGTGGCGCAGACCCAGTCTGCAACGGCGAAGCCTCGCTCGCTTCCGCTGGGCGCACTTAGAATCCCGGACGGAGGCGTGCGAGAGCGGCCGAATCGGCACGACTGGAAATCGTGTGGCCTGAAAGGGCCCAAGGGTTCAAATCCCTTCGCCTCCGCCAGCGATCCTCTGGTTAGAGCCGCAGAGAGCGGCCGTGCCGGAGGGCGACTCAGGAACGGTTTGGACCCGGAGCGGACGGACGCTCCCGGAGGCGGACGCGTCGGAGCGTGCGGCGGTTAGGGTCGAGGGTGGTCGTGCTAGGCGGGGGGCTCGGGGTCCCCTGAATCGGAAACCCTCGACATGCCGGGCCGATTACCCGTCCGCGGCCCTTGAGGGACCGGGCAGCCCCCGGTGTGCAGCGTTGATGGTTGGGTCCTGCGCGACCCGGAGCCGTGAACCCGGTCAGGCCCGGAAGGGAGCAGCCGTAAGCGGTGTACCGAGTGTGCCGCAGGGATGCCCGGCCGGAGCCGGCTGCCGGGGATAGCGTCGGTCGTTCGAGGGTCCAGGACGGGGTGCACGGCCATCACATCGGACCGACACATCCCCCGAATAGGATGCCCCTCGATGGCCTACCTCTCGCTGTATCGCAAGTACCGGCCCCAGACTTTCTCCGAGCTCCTCGGGCAGGAACATGTCTCCACGACACTGTCGAACGCGATCACCGAGGATCGCGTTGCGCATGCTTACCTCTTCACCGGACCGCGAGGCACTGGTAAGACGAGCACGGCGCGCATCCTCGCGAAGGCGCTGAACTGCGAGAAGGGGCCGACTCCCAGTCCCTGCGGCGTGTGTGCTCCGTGCGTCTCGATCACGGATGGTTCTTCGCTCGACGTCATCGAGATGGACGCCGCATCGCATTCGAAGGTGGATGAGACGCGAGACATCCTTGCGGGGGTTCCTCTTGCCACCGCCGGTGGACGCAGGAAGGTCTACGTCATCGACGAGGTTCACATGCTGTCGACGGGATCGTTCAACGCGCTGCTCAAGACGCTCGAGGAGCCTCCCGGTCACGTCCTCTTCATCCTCGCCACGACCGAGGCCCACAAGGTTCTGCCAACGATCGTCTCGCGCACCCAGCGGTTCGACTTCCGGCGCGTGCCCGTCGAGATAGTCGAAGATCACCTTGCTCAGGTGGCCAAGCTCGAGACGATCGACATCGATCAGGCTGCTCTGGCGGTTGTCGCTCGCCACGCCGAAGGAAGCGTGCGCGACGCGCTGTCTGCCTTGGATCAGCTTGCCAGTCTTCAGGGCCACATCGCCGCCGAAGACACGGAGCGGATGCTCGGCGAACGCAGCGAAGAAGTCTTTTTCGAGATGTTCGAGGCCATCGTGAGATCCGATCCAGGCGGCGTTTTCTCCTCGCTTCATCAGCTCGTGGCTCAGGGCGCAGATCCGCGTCAGCTCGCTCTGGGGGTGCTTCAGCACGCGCGCTCACTACTGCTGGTTCGGACTGCTCCCGACGCTGCCGGGCTGCTAGATGTTAGCGATGAGGATCGCGCCGGCCTCCTCGCGCAATCCGAGAACTTCACGAACGGCATGCTTATGAGGATCCTCGACCTCGTGGCCAAGACGATCACCGAGATGCGCAATTCTCCCAATCACAGGCTCCTCCTCGAGGTCGCGTTGGTACGCGCTGCAGCTCCCGAGACCGACCCGTCCGCGGATGGACTTCTTGGGCGCATCGAGAGATTGGAGCGACGGATCGGGCTCGAAGGCGGCGTGACCATCGCGGGCAACGTTATCGATTCGAAGCCCGCGGGGCGGCGCGAGGTGGTGAAGGAGGAGGACCTCGGCAAAGCTGCTTCCGTCGAGCCGTCTTCGGCCGCGAGAGACCAAGCGCCCGCCTCGACGACCGGGGCCGCGTTGGGGACCCCGGCTGCCGCCGAGAGCGCGCCGCCGGTGGATGAAGAGGTTCCCGAAGTTGTGGCTCCGCCCGAGCATCTCGGGTTGGGACACGTGCGCGACGCGTGGCCGGCCACGCTCAAGGAGGTGAATCGGGTCAGCAAGCGAGTGTGGGGTCTGTTGAGCCCATCCCGTCCAGTGACTTTCGACGAGGGAACGCTAACGGTCGAGGTCCAGTCCGAGTTCCACAGATCCTCCATGGCCGAGGACCGCGCCCGCAATGCCTTTCTGGATGGACTACATGCATCTCTCGGTATCCGCCCGGAAGTGGCCTTCGTCGCGCGCGGGCAAGACATCACTACCGAGCCCGGTTCTTCGGATGAGGTTGCGGAGTACGCGCAGGCGCGACCGGCCGAGGCGCCACAGGATCCCGTCGAGATGCTCAAGAAGGGCTTCGGCGCCGAGGTCGTCGAGGAGAGATAGGAGAGTCATGAAGGATATGCAGCGCATGATGAAGGAGGCTCAGAAGATGGCCGCGCAGATGCAGCAAGCGCAGGCTGAACTCGCCGAGGAGGAGTTCGAGGGCAGCGCCGGTGGCGGAGCCGTGAAAGTCGTTGCCAATGGGGATCAGCACGTCGTGCGGGTGACGATCAACCCGGCCCTCTTCGACGGGGAGCCCGATGCCGACGACATCGAGATGCTCGGCGACACCGTGACCGCCGCGGTGAACGACGCTCTGGGCAAGGCGGCCGAGGCGCAGCAGGAAGCGCTCGGCCCCCTAGCGGGGGGGATGGGGGGCATGGGGCTCCCCAGCACCTAGTTGTACGCAGGCCCGGTCCAGCGTCTGATCGACGAGCTAGCGCGGTTGCCCGGGGTCGGACCCAAGAGCGCCCAGCGGGTTGCCTTCTACCTTCTCAAGATCCCCACGGCGGAGGCTACACGCCTGTCGGAAGCGATCATCGAAGTCAAAGAGAAGGTCCACCTGTGTCGCGTCTGTTTCAACGTCTCCGATGAGGACGTGTGCGAATTCTGTCGCGACGGACGTCGCGATCAAACGATCATCTGCGTCGTTCAGGAGCCTCCGGACATCGTGGCCATCGAGCGAACGCGCGAGTACAGGGGTCTGTTTCACGTCCTGCAGGGCGCCATCTCGCCGATAGAGGGGATCGGCCCCGAGGACCTCCGCATCGCAGAACTGCTGGGCAGGCTCCAGGGGAACGCCTCCGGTACGCAGGTCTCAGAGGTGATCGTGGCGACGAACCCCAACATCGAGGGGGAAGCGACGGCCATGTACCTAGCGCGTCTGATCGCTCCGTCCGGGCTCACGGTCACGAGATTGGCCAGTGGGTTGCCCGTAGGCGGTGATCTCGAATACGCCGACGAGGTGACCCTTGGCCGAGCGCTCGAGGGGCGCCGCGTGATCGGCGGCTAACCCCCTTGCCGTAGCGTCACCGTTCGGTGACGATGTGTCATAGAAGCAGGTCGCCGGCCTGTTCCACAGCTTGAGATTCTCCGAGTCGAGGCCGGCAACGACTCGGTACTGGATGCTCGGCTTGCGAAAGGACCGCAGAGGATCGATGGATCGTCTCTCAGGACCACGGATGGGCGTGCGAACGTTCCTGCCGCATGCCGTTTTCGCCACATTCCTGGTCGTCATGCTTCCGGCCTTGATCGTGTTCGGCGCGCTGCCGGTGTTGGCTCCACATCCAACGGCTCCGTTATCGATGGGCGTGGGTTTCGGACTGGCACTCCTCCTCGGTGTAGCCGGGTCGGTGTATTGGCAACGGCAAGCGGAGTCCGCCACCGTCACTTTCGGCGAGCTCATGATCTGGTCGTGGATGCGGCGAAAGCACTCGGAGGATCGCATCTCGACCAGCGCCCACCTCCTGGGGTTGGACGACAGTGGGCGACCTCGCCGAGGTGCCTGGGTCGTGGGCGAGAAGAAGTTGGACGTCCTCTATGACCTGACGGCTGCCCTCGAATCGAAGGATCCGTACACACACGGCCACAGTCGGAGGGTCCGCCGCAACGCCGTGGCTACGGCCGTGCAGCTGGGTCTCTCGGAGGGTCAGATCCACGAGCTCGACAAAGCCGCCGTGTTGCACGACGTGGGGAAGATCCGTTTGTCGGACCGTATCCTGCGTAAGCCTTCGGGCCTGAGCGACGAAGAGCGCTCCTTGATCCAAGAGCATGTCGAGATCGGGGCCCGCATGGTGGCGCTCGTCGGCAGCTCGGATGTCGTCGGAGCGGTTCGACATCACCACGAGAGATGGGATGGGTCCGGCTATCCCGAAGGGCTCACCGCCTGGGACATTCCATTGTTGGCCCGCATCATCTCGGTCGTCGATGCCTACGACGCGATAACCACCACTCGCCCCTACCGGCCGGCGGCCGGTAGGGAGCGCGCAACGACCGCCTTACGTGAGGGGGCGGGGACGCAGTTCGACCCCCAGGTGGTCGAAGCGTTCATCCAGGTGCTCCCGGAGAGGTCTCGCGTCGGCGCGGGGGTCCTCGGCCTCCCGTTCGTAGCCCGGATGACCCTGTGGGCTAAGCGAAGCAACGCAGCCGGTCTCGCGTCCGCGGTGGCGGTCGCGGGTATAGCGGTGATCGGCACCTCTCTGCTCCCCCCGCTGAACGGCCCGGAGCGTGCCCTGGCGCAACCAGCCCACACTCAGGCCTCCCGCGACGAGCCCGGTTCCGAAGGCAGATCCGGGACGAAGGTCTCCCCCCGAGACGAACCGGCCTCGGAGGATCCGCCGCCGGCGGGTGAGGGCCCGTCTCGGGGCGCGTCCGGAACCGCGCTGTCGAGCCAGTCACCCCCTTCGTCGAACGCAACTCCAGGGGCGGACGATGGGTCGGGCCGCGGAGGTCGGCCCGGAGGCAAGCCGGGTCCCGGAGGACCGGGTGAGGGTCCCGGAGGACCGGGTGAGGGTCCCGGAGGACACGGGCCGAAGCCCAAGCCCCCGAAGCCTCCCAAGCCCGGCCAGGGTGAGTCCCCTGGGAAGGGGCCCCGGACGAGGAACGGCGATCCGAACCCGGACAGGGGTCTGGACTGTCCGGCCCATAGCCGGCACTGCTAAAGAGACGGCTAAAGAGCTGCTAAAGAGACGGCTAAAGAGAAGGGGAGGCCCGCAGGCCCCCCCTTGATAGATCCGATCCCGCTATGCGCTTATAGGCGCAGGATGCCCAGGATCGCGTTCAGGATGTCGGCGATGCTGCCCAAGATCGCATTGAGATCTAGACCACCATCGAGGAGACCTGCGATGGCACACAATAGGTTTCCGAGGAGATTCCCAGGTCCAGATTCAGCGTCGATGACTAGAACGACCCTGTTGAGATGGACCACAAGGCCCAGAAGGTCCAAGTCGAGCGGACCGAGAGTCAACCTGAGGATATTGCACGTGGCGGCTGACGCCGATGCGTCGAACGTACCCGTCGGCTGTGCGCCGTCTACGCCGATGTTCTGGACGGGTCCCACGACCTTCTTGCCGTCGACCCGCTTGAGGACCTTGCCGTCGGCATTCACCAGGCGACCGCTGACCTCGCCCACGACCTTGAGCTGGTCGCCGGCGGCGTTCGTCTTGAACTTCTTGACCTTCATTGTCCCGAAGAACTTCTTGCCTGTGCCATCGACATGACCGTGAACCGGAAGTCGCTTGACGTTGCTTCCTCTGGTCTTCGTCGTGTGAGCGCTCGTGAGCGCTGCGGGTCCGATGACGAGACCTGCGGTGATCGCGACAGCCAGCATCGCCGCGATCGGCTTGCGCTTACCCATGTTTTCTCCCCTCGATAGTGCCCGACCGGGGCCGTGCCTGACCCCAGAGTGCAAGTGGGGTTGTTACTCTCCGGCTGGGCGGCACAAACCGCCAAGGGGGCGATCCGAGCTATGCAGAATGAGCGGTTCCGGCCCCGGGGAGGGGCTAGGTTTGCTGTATGGCGCTCATCGTCCAGAAATACGGCGGCACCTCGCTGGGGGATGCTCAGCGGATCAAGCACGTGGCGCAGCGCGTGGTCAGGGCTGCCGAGGCCGGCCAACGGGTGTGTGTGGTCGCTTCGGCGATGGGCGACACCACAGACGAGCTGGTGGACCTCGCGGCGCAGATCTCGCCCGCTCCTCAGGCCCGGGAGCTCGACCTGCTGCTGACGGCTGGGGAGCGCATCTCCATGGCTCTGTTATCGATGGCGATCAACGAGCTTGGACGCGAGGCGATTTCCCTGACCGGTTCTCAGGCCGGGATCGTGACGGACACCAGCCACGGCAAGGCGCGCATCGTGGACGTGCGGGCCCGGCGGGTACTCGAGGCGCTCGACGAGGGCAAGATCGTCATCGTGGCGGGTTTCCAAGGTGTGTCTACGTCCTTCGACGTAACGACGTTGGGACGAGGCGGCTCGGATACGACTGCCGTGGCCCTCGCGGCCGCCCTGGACGCGGATGCATGCGAGATCTACACGGACGTGGAGGGCGTCTACACGGCCGACCCACGCCTCGTTCCGGATGCGCGCAAGCTGCACGCGGTGTCCTGGGAAGAGATGCTCGAGCTTTCGGCGGCCGGCGCCGGCGTGCTCATGCTGCGTTCCGTCGAATACGCTCGCAACCACGGCGTACTCCTGCACGTGAGGTCGACGTTCTCCGAACAGGAAGGCACGTGGGTGAGAGAGGAGGACCAGCGTATGGAACAGGCGATCATCTCCGGCATCGCCCACGACACCTCGGAAGCTAAGGTCCGGATCGTGGGGGTGCCCGACACCCCGGGTGTCGCTGCACGCATCTTTCGTCCGCTCGCCGACGAGGGCATCAACATCGACATGATCGTGCAGAACGTCTCGGAAGAAGGACGGACGGACATCTCGTTCACCCTTCCCTCGGAAGACCTTCGGCGCGCTGAAACCGTTCTGCGCGCTACGGCGGAGCAGGTCGGGGCCACTGGGCTGGAGACGGACGCAGACATCGCAAAGGTGTCGCTGATCGGCGCAGGCATGAAGACGCATCCGGGAGTGGCAGCGGAGATGTTCGATGCCCTAGCTGATGCCGGCGTGAATATCGAGATCATCTCCACCTCATCGATCCGGATCTCCTGTGTCGTGCGCGCCGCGGATGTCGAACGCGCCGTCAAGGTGGTTCACGAACGTTTCAGGCTGTCGGAGGACGTGGTGCTGCGGGAAGAGCATCCCGCAACAGCCACGGATCAGATCCGCGCGTTGCGAGCACCCGCTGATGGCCCGACATGAGATTGGTGATTGTCGGGGCAACGGGGGCGGTGGGTGGCGAGATCATGTCGATCCTCGCCGAACGATCGACCTTCGAGGGTGTCGACATCGTGCCCGTGGCGTCAGCCCGCTCTGCCGGGCGCAAGCTCTCGTATCGTGATGGAAGTCTCGAGGTGGTGGCCCTCGATGACGTTGTGTTCGACGGAGCGGACCTGGCG
>JALZOM010000017.1 GCA_030913945.1 Actinomycetota bacterium | reverse complement strand
CCGGTGATCCCTTCGCCCGGGGTGCGTTCCGGACGTCAGCGGTAGGCGACGTCGCGGCCGCGGCCGATCGGACTGCCATTCTTCCGAATACGCGCCCAGCCATGCAGACTGAGGTCGCTGGGCGCCTGCTCCCAGTCGAACACGATCCTCGCCTTGTCCCCCGCACCGGCGGGGGCGGCGCGAGGCCAGCCGTAGCCAGACGTATCCGCGCATGTGTGCACGCCCCATTCCCCGTCGGTGTAAGACCAGCAGTACGTGCCCAGATTGCCTCGTTGGGTTGCTTGCGGGCTCACGAGCCGCGCCGGCGGCGGCTGTCTACGTGAGGGGGCCTCGTCCGGCCCTGTTGGGGGGGAACCCCAGCTTGATGGGACGGTCAGCAGCACAAACATGACCGCCGCGCAAATGATTCTTGTACTCCGCATTGCGGTCTTCCGCATAACGCCTCCTTCGGACCCATTAGAGCGGAATCCCCTCGGCGCCGCTACCCTCTCGCCGCCGTTACCTGAGTTCAGGGAGAATGCGTTTCTTCAGGCGGCGGCGGTTGCGGGCTCGGCGCTTGCGATGATGCCTCCGCCCAGAAGCACGTCGGGCTCCTCGGGCGCGTACAGGGCCGCCGACTGGCCGGGGGCCACGGCCTGGACGGGCGCCGTGTAGTGAAGCTCCATGTCGCCGCCACGCGGGTACCGCACCGTGGCCTCATTGATCTCACCGTGGGCCCGGTGTTGCACGAGAACAGAGGCCCCCGCGGCCGGGCGGGCCGACACCGCGCTCACCTCCGACAGGACGATCCGGCCAACCGCAAGATCGTCGCGCGACCCGACGGTGAGGGTGTTGCTCGCGGCATCGATGGAGGTAACGAACACCGGCTCCCCAAGCGAGATGCCGAGGCCTTTGCGCTGACCGACCGTGTAGCGGGCGATCCCCTGGTGCGTGCCGACGCTCACGCCGGAAGAATCGACGATGTCCCCGGCCGTCGCGGCGTCCGGCACGTTCTCGTCGATGTAGCGACCGAGGTCGCCGTCCCGAACAAAACAGATCTCCTGCGAGTCGGGCTTGGAGGCCGTGCGCAGACCGAGCTCGCTTGCGATGCGGCGAGTCTCCGTCTTCTCGAGCTCGCCCACGGGGAACAGGCAGCGCGCCAGCTGCTCCTGCGAGAGCATCCACAGGACGTACGACTGGTCCTTGCGTTCGTCTACCCCACGTAGGAGTTGGAAGCCCGAGGGTTCCCGTCTCAGGCGCGCGTAGTGCCCGGTCGCCAGAACATCGGCTCCCAGCGATTCAGCCCTTTCGAGCAGGGCGTCGAACTTGATCCACTGGTTGCAACGCACGCATGGGTTGGGCGTGATCCCGTCGGCGTAAGAGCGATGGAAGTCATCGATCACCGTGTCCTCGAAGCGCTCGGCGAAGTTGAGCACGTAGAACGGGATGTCGAGGGTGTCGGCCACTCGGCGTGCATCTGCGGCCGCTCCCACGTTGCAACACCCGGAGTTGTTGTTCTCCATCTCACCTCGCCACAGCTTGAGCATGATCCCGGTGACGTCATAGCCGCGCTCGACGAGCAGCGCGGCCGCGACGGACGAATCGACCCCACCCGACATCGCGACAACAGCCTTCCTGCGCGTCATGCGGCCGCCCGGGCCTTATGAACAACTTCCGGCAGGATCGAGAGGACGGCGTCGACATCGTCCTCGGACGAACCCCGCCCGAGGGTGAAACGCAGGCTTCCGGACGCTAGTTCGCGAGGAACGCCCAAGGCCAGGAGAACGTGCGAGGGATCGACCGCTCCCGACTGACACGCCGATCCCGACGAGCAGGCGATGCCGGCCTGATCGAGCAGCAACAGAAGGGTCTCGCCCTCGGTGCCTGGGATCGAAACGTTGAGGTTCCCGGGCACCCGTCGATCGAGATCGCCGTTGACGCGCGCGTCGGGGATGGTCGCGGATATCCCGTCGAGCAGTTTCGCTCTCAGCGCCAGTAGGCGCTCGGCGCTCTCGTGGACCTCCTTCGCCGCGACCTCGGCTGCGATGCCGAATGCAGCGACGCCGGGGACGTTGATCGTTCCCGACCTGAGGCCCCGTTCGTGACCCCCGCCGTGGATGACGGCCTCGACGGGAACGGACGAGCGCACGAACAGAGCACCGACCCCCTTTGGCCCGCCGACCTTATGGGCGGCGAAAGCAGCCAGGTCCACGCCCCAGGCGTGCACGTCCACTGGGATCTTCCCGAGAGCCTGGACGGCGTCGGTGTGAACGAGGGTGTTCGGGTTGGCCGCCTTGACCGCTCGGACGATGTCGCTCATGGGCTGGACCGTCCCCACTTCGTTGTTCACGGCCATCACCGACACCAGCAACGTGGACGGTTTTACCGCGGCCCCCACGGCGGCCGGATCGACCACGCCGTTCTCGGGGACGGGAAGGACCGTCGTTTCGAACCCCTGGCCACGGAGCCATTCGAAGGAATCCAGCACGGCGTGATGCTCGAAAGAAGTGGTGATGACGTGGTCCCCGTTGCCCCGCAGCTTGTGTGAAGCGCCCTTGATGGCGAGGTTGTCGGCCTCGGTGCCCCCACCCGTGAAGACGATCTCGGCCGGGCTAGCCCCGATGGCCGCCGCCACGCGATCCCGAGCGTCCTCAACGCCCTGACGCGCCTTCCGACCAAAGCCGTGCACGGAAGACGGGTTGCCGAAATCCTCCGAAAGCCAGGACATCATGGCCTCCCGAGCCTCAGGGATAACAGGCGTAGTAGCCGAATAATCGAGATATCGCATCCCCCCAGGATAAAGCTCGACAGGGCCCTGGTCTCTACATCACGTCAGCCAGCCGAAGGGAGACGTCGTGCCGGAGGGCGACTCAAACGGTGTGGGAGTCCCGGAGGTATGGCGGCTCCCGTAGGCGCGACCCGTGGCGGACCAGAACGGGGCGAGCTAGTTGTTGGGGGTGTCCTTGTCGGGCTCGGAGAAGCGGCGTTCGAGGTCCTCGAAGGTCTTGTCGAGCGCCTCGGGGTCGGGTTTCCGCCCGCTCTCGAAGTCCACCATCCGTTGGGGATAACCGATCACCTGCGCGTCGTAGACAGGGATGCCGAGGCGCTCGCAGAACGCGGCTCCATCCTGCGGCTCTCGGACGGGGGCCCGTGCGGAATCCCCCACGCGATCAACGAGCAACAAAGTCGTCGGTTGCGTAGCGGTGCGCGGCTCGATATAGCCCTCTACACCCTTTCGCTCGCGGACGAAGGACTCGAGCGCCTCGAGCTGAGGGTTGCGTTTCTGACTGAAGAAGTTACGGAGCCAGTCTCCGAAGGACACCTCTACCCCTTGCGGGTCTTTATCTCCTCGATCAGCTGCGGCAGGATCTTCAAAGCATCACCCACGATCCCCAGATCGGCGATCTGGAATATCGGGGCGTCGTCATCCTTGTTGACCGCGATGATCTTCTTGGCGCCCTTCATACCCACGATGTGCTGCGTCGCCCCGCTGATCCCGAAGGCGATGTAGACGCCGGGCTTCACCGTGGTGCCCGTCTGACCGATCTGATAGGCGTAGGGCACCCAACCGGCGTCGACCACCGCGCGGGTCGCACCCACGGCCGCGTTGCCGATGGCTCCGGCGAGTTGGTCGAGCAATTCGAAGTTGGACGCATCCTGGAGTCCGCGACCGCCGGAGATGACGATCGGCGCTTCCTCGAGCTTCGGGCCGCTGGCCTGCTCCTCGTGGCGCTCGACGCGCTTCGCCTTCTTCAGGTCGTCCGGGATGTCGACTTCGACGGGCACGACGGTGGCCTCGCCCCCGGAAGCCTCTGGCTCGAACGATTTCGGCCTGACGAGAGCGATCTTGGGCGTGCCCTCGAGGGCAACGTCCACGACCGTCGCTCCGCCAAAGATGGTGGTGCGCGCCTTGTCGGTGCCGAGGATGTTGAAACAGTTACTCATCAGTGTTGAGCCGGTTCGCGCCGACAACCGCCCCGCGATGTCGCGCGAGTCGTAGTTGGTCGCGAACAGGATCAGTTCGGGGGCGTGCTCCTTGACGAGCTCGTGCAGAGCATGAACCGCCGGTTGTGCGACGTAGTCGGCGTAGACCTCGTCGTCGCTCGCGTAGACAGTCGTCGCGCCGTACTGCCCCAGCTCCTTGGCGGCATCCGTCGAACCGGGGCCCAGCGCAACCGCTTCGACCTCGCCACCGAGCTCCCGAGCCTTGGTCAGGATCTCGAGAGCGGCGGTATCGACCTTGCCGTTGTTTACTTCTGCGAACACCCAGATCTTCGCCACCTAGATCACCTTCGCTTCTTTGAGGTAGTCCGCGATCTTCGCGGCCCCCGATCCATCGTCCTCGATCACTTCCCCGGCTTTGCGTTCTTCGGCCTGCGAGATGTCAACGATGTTCTGCGCGACCTTTAGGTCGTCAGCTGAGAGACCGAGATCCGCGACCGAAAGCTCCTCGACCGGCTTCTTCTTGGCCGCCATGATGCCCTTGAACGACGCGTAACGAGGCTCGTTCACGCCCGCCGTGACCGTGATCAGTGCGGGCAGTGGGCACTCGACGACCTGGTAGCCGTCCACCGTCTGGCGGTGGACCTTCAGTGCGTCGCCGCTTGCCTCGATGGCGTTCGTGAATGTCGATTGAGGCACGCCGAGGAGCTCGGCGAGGGTCGAGGGCATCGTGCCGGTGTAGCCGTCGGTGGACTCGACCCCGGCGATGACCAGATCGAACCCGGTGCGTTTGATCGCAGCCGCCAGGACTCGAGCGGTGACCAGGGCGTCCGCCCCCTGCAGCGAGTCGTCGCTCACCAGCACTCCTTTATCCGCTCCCATCGACAGACCTCGGCGGATCCCCTCCATCGCCTGCGCAGGACCCATCGAGACGAGCATGACCTCGCCCTCGTGCGCCTCTTTGAGCTGGAGGGCCGTCTCTACGCCGAACTCGTCGCCGGGGTCGAGGGTGCCCTGGACGCCCTCACGCTTGAGCCGCTGGCCGTCCAGCTCGCCCGGGAGATTGGGATCGGGGATGTGTTTCACGCATACCGCGATGTTCAAGCCGAGCCTCCTAGTCGTCGCCGCCTGGGCCAATCATCCTCTTGCTAGCTATTGCAAGCACTCTACCCGACCCCCGCTCCGCTAACGGCCGACGAAATCGGCCTTGCCCGGGCCCCGCTCGACGAAGGACGTCATGCCGATCTTCTGGTCCTCGCTGGCGAACAGGGCGGCGAACGCCTGGCGCTCGATCAGCAAGCCGCTGGCGATGTCGGTCTCGATGCCCCCCTGGATCGCTTGCTTGGCTGCGGCGAGGGCGACGGAGGGTCCCCGTGCGTAACGGCCGGCCAGCTTGGTGGCGGCGTCGAGCACGTCGGCCGGTGGCACGACCCGATCCACCAGCCCGATGCGCAGCGCCTCCTCGGCATCGACCATGCGGCCCGAGAAGATGATGTCCTTAGCGCGTCCGACGCCGACCAGACGAGGCAGGCGCTGGGTGCCACCTGCGCCAGGGATGACGCCGAGCTGGATCTCCGGCTGGCCGAGCTTGGCGTCTTCGGCGCATACGCGGAAGTCACAAGCCAGTGACAGCTCGCAGCCGCCTCCCAGGGCGTATCCATTGATCGCGGCGATCGTGACCACCGGGAGCCGTTCCAGCCGGGTGAACACGTCCTGGAACTCACCGATGTACCGATACATGGACACGGGATCGAGGGCGGCCATCTCCTTGATGTCGGCGCCGGCGGCGAAGACCCGTTGACCCCCGTAGACCACCACTGCTTTGACCCGTTCATCTCTCCGAGCGGCATCGACCGCGCCTGCGATCTCGCGCGCCACTTGCGCGTTCAGAGCGTTCACCTTGGGCCGGTCGAGGCGGATCGTACCGACGCCGGCGTCGGACACCTCCAGATTCACGAACTCACCCACGACGACCTCCCAGGTTTGCGACGGATACCCCTAACAGTTCGGAATAGCCAAAGCGTAAAGCTACGATGCCGCGTATGCCGGACGACTTCGAGCACCGACTGCGCGAGGAGCTGAACGCTCGCGAACCTCGCCCTGTAAAGGTGGAGGGAACGCGCGACGCTGCCGTCCTCATCCCCATCGTTGGCCTGCCCGAACCGACGTTGATCTTCACCCGGCGGACCGACACACTCAGCAGCCACAGGGGGCAGATCTCGTTCCCCGGCGGGTCGATAGATGCGGACGACGCCGATCCCGCTGCCGCGGCGTTGCGAGAGTCACAGGAGGAGATCGGACTGGACCCACGGGCGGTGTCGGTCGTCGGGTGCCTCGACGATCTGGAGACCTTCGTATCAGGATTCGTGGTGACGCCGGTGATCGGCTGGCTGCCCGAGCGACCCCAGCTCACGCCCAACCCGATCGAGGTCGCAGAGATCATCGAGGCACCGCTCGCGGACCTGACGGACGAGATCCGGCGGGAGCCGGGTTTCATGCACGGTGACCGTCGTTACCCCACCGAGGCGTGGGTGTGGCACGACCACGTGATCTGGGGGGTCACTGCCCGGATACTCAGGATCTTCATGGAGCGACTGGCCCACGCGGGGCTCGTCGAGCCTCCGGGCGAGACGTCGTTCGTATGGCCGGACCAGAACCCCCTCAAGCGATGACGACCACCCGCGGAGTCCCAGCCCAATCCGGCTCCACCGCGCCCGCGTCGCCCACCCCGACCTCCCTGCAGGCCCCCCCGGCGGAACCGTTCGAGATCGCGGGAGCCATCGTCGCGATCGCTCTTGCCCTGGCGGCCGCGATCCTCGGCTACCGGATCATCCGAGGGGGCCGCGGCCTCTAGCATCCCTCGCTATCAGGAGCATGTGCCGTTCGGCGATTCTCCTTCACAGATCGCATGATCCAGGGTCTTCAACATCTCGGTGGTGCGCGGGCCCGTCGGCAGATCGAAGAACGTGTACCTCACGCCCTCGTAGATGAGGTCGTACTGGAAACAGTCCGCGCATCCCACGCCCGATCGCGGTTCTTCGTCCAAGCCCCTTACCGCTTCGGGAAGAACGCGCTCTAGTCGGTCGAGGGTCTCAGGCGCGAGATCGAACTCGATCGTTTGCGCATCCGCAGCGCCCTCCCCCGTGGTTAGCACGGCCTCGCCATCTGTGCGCACCAGGAGGTGTTGCGTGATCCCAGTGAAACCACCGCTCCGCGTGAAGTCCACGAAGACGAAGGAATCCTGTGGTGCGTTCCGCGGGTCATCCCCAGCATCGATCAGGAAGAAGGCACCGGCCGCTGCGGCCGCGATCGCGACTACGAACACGGCGAGACCGACGATCTTGCGACTCATGTTGGGTTCGACGACTCGAGGCTTAGCCGGGTTCCACGGCTCTCGATCGGGACCCAGCTGGGATACTCCCTCGATCGCAGCGTTTCGGGGGCCACCGGCTAGAACATCGGGGGCTCGGTGTAGACGCCCCACTCCTCCTTCAGCGCCTGGACCATCTCGCCGAGAGTGACGTACGCCTTCGCGGCCTCGACGAGGGCCGGCACCGAATTCTGCGACTCGTCATGAGCCATGTCCCGCAACGCCTGGATGGCTGCCTGCGCCTTCTCCTCATCGCGGTTGGCGCGTACTTCGGCGACGTTCTTCTTCTGGCGCTCCTCGATCTCGGGCCCGATGATCAAGACGTCCGGGCCCTCCTGAACCGTCTGGGTGAACCGGTTGAGGCCGACGATGACCTTCTCGCCCTTCTCGAGGAGCTGCTGGTAGCGGAAGGCCGCATCCGCGATCTCTTGCTGAAAGTAGCCCTGCTCGATGCCGGCGAGCATCCCGTCGAGGATCGAGCCGTTCCCCAGGTCGTCGATCTTGGCGAAGTACTCCTCGGCGGCCGCTTCCGTCTTGTCCGTCAGCTCCTCGACGAACCACGATCCGCCTAGTGGGTCGATCACGTTAGTGACGCCCGTCTCGTAGCCGATGACCTGCTGGGTACGCAGCGCGATCTCGACGGCCTCTTCTGTTGGAAGAGCCAGCACCTCGTCGAGAGAGTTCGTGTGCAGGGACTGCGTGCCACCCAGCACCGCCGCCAGGGCCTCGGTCGTGGTCCTCACGACGTTGTTGTAGGGCTGCTGTGCCGTGAGGGAGACACCGGCGGTCTGGGTGTGGAACTTGAGCATCCAGGACCGCTCCTTTTTGGCGCCGTAACGATCTTTCATCCAGCGAGCCCAGATGCGACGCGCGGCCCTGAACTTGGCGATCTCCTCGAAGAAGTCCACGTGCGAGTTGAAGAAGTACGACAGGCCCGGCGCGAAGTCATCGACGTCCAGCCCACGTCGTTGCCCGAGCTCCACATGTGCGAAACCGGAAGCAACGGTGAACGCGAGCTCCTGAACCGCCGTCGAACCAGCCTCGCGTATGTGATAGCCGGAGATCGACAGAGGATGATACTTCGGCACGTCCGACACGCAGAACTCCATCATGTCGGCGGTGAGCCGGAGATGTGGCTCCGGCGGGAACAGCCATTCCTTCTGCGCGATGTATTCCTTGAGGATGTCGGTCTGGCAGGTACCGCCCAACTTGGAGACGTCGGTCCCCTGCTTCTCGGCGGCCGCGATATAGAACGCAAACAGCATGGGGGCCGGTCCCGAGATCGTCATCGACGTAGTGATCGCGCCGAGGTCTATGTCCTGAAAGAGGAACTCCATATCGGCGAGGGAGTCCACGGCGACGCCGCAGCGACCGACTTCGCCTTCGGAGTGAGGGTCGTCCGAATCCCGCCCCATGAGAGTGGGCATGTCGAACGCGACCGACAGCCCCGTCTGACCCTGACCGAGCAGGAACTTGTAGCGCTCGTTCGTCTGCCTCGGAGTCCCGAATCCCGAGAACTGCCGCATGGTCCACAGCCGTCCCCGGTACCCGGTCGGATAGATACCGCGCGTGAACGGATACTCCCCAGGCACGCCGATGACATCAACCGGGGCGGAAGGCCCGTAAAGAGGCTCCACCTCGACACTGGACAACGTGTCGAAGTCGACATCCCCCCTCAGCGAGGCCGCCTCGTACTTCTCGCGCCACCGCCCCAACAACTCGTCCGACATGCCCCAAGTCTACCGGCCAGTCGCTCAGTTCCCGGCGTCGTTCACTGCCAGCCGTGAGGGTGCGCATCGCCCGAGGGGGAGGGCTTGCGCAGAAGCAGCCGCCGCAGGCGTCTGCTTCGGAGCGGAGCGAGCGCAGCGAGCGGGGACGACCGGAGTGGCGATCGCATCCCTCAGCGGCGGAGAGCGAACGCACGCCCGCGACTACAGGGAGCCGAGCGGGGGCGGGCTACAGAGCGTCGACGAGGCGGTCCGCGGCCTGATAGGGGGTGAGGCGGCGGGCGTGCACCTCGGTGGCCATCTCGGTAAGCAAGTCGGAGGCTTTTGTGTCCAACAGCTCCCGATAACGGGCGGCGACGATCTCCCGGAGCTCGCGTTCGATCCTGCGGCGGCGGCGTTTCTCGAGGAGGCCGTTCTGTTCTTGGTGGGCGCGGTGCCGGAGGGTCGCGTCCCAAAGCTCGTCGATTCCTTCGCCCTTCACGGCGACGGTCTGGATGATCTCTGGTTTCCATGTTGCAGCGGACAGATCGAGCATCTGCTTTAGCTCGCGCACGGTGTCGCGAGCGCCTTGCCGGTCCGCCTTGTTCACGACGAACACGTCGGCGATCTCCATCAGGCCCGCCTTGGCCGCCTGCACCGCGTCGCCCCAGCCGGGATTGACCACCACCAGCGTGGTGTCACACGCATCCGTGATCTCAACTTCGGCCTGGCCCACGCCGACGGTTTCGATGATCACGATGTCTTTGCCGACCGCATCGAGCACCCGAACGGCCTCGGGGGTCGCGAGTGAGATCCCGCCGAGATGGCCGCGCGTCGCCATCGATCTGATAAAGACATCGGGGTCCAGTGCATGCGATTGCATGCGCACCCGGTCGCCAAGAAGAGCCCCGCCTGAGAACGGGCTCGAGGGGTCGACCGCGAGAACACCAACCTTGTGGTCGTCACGACGAGCCCGCGCGACTAGCCGCTCTGTTAGCGTCGACTTCCCCGCTCCTGGAGCCCCCGTTATCCCTATCGAATAGGCCCGACCGGTCAGGGGGTACAGCTCCTTCATGAGAGAGGCGACCTCGTCGCCGCCGTCCTCGACGGCCGAGATCAGGCGAGCGATGGCCCGGCGCTCACCGTCCCGGGCGCGCTCAACCAGGGAGCTGTCGTCCAAAGGATCAGGCCTCTATCGCGATGACTTCTGTGACACCCGGAACCCGCTCGCGCAGGATGCGCTCGACGCCCTGCTTGAGCGTCACCGGTGAGATCGGACAGGTCTCACAGGTTCCGAGAAGCTGAACCGTCACGGTGCCACCGGAAACGCTTTCGAGCTTGATGTCGCCACCGTCCATCTGGATGGCCGGGCGGATCAACTCGAGTGCGGCCCTCACCTGTTCCTCCATGACGGTTGTTTCCATCGCAAGATTCTACTTCCTAGGACCACTACGAAGGCGGCGGCGAAAATGACCCCCAGCGCCCATAACCAGGGGAATCCCTCGTCCTCGGATCGATCGCTTGCCCC
Organism: Actinomycetota bacterium; assembly: GCA_030913945.1. Lineage (GTDB taxonomy): Bacteria > Actinomycetota > CADDZG01 > CADDZG01 > WHSQ01 > JACCXF01. The sequence goes on along the minus strand of JALZOM010000017.1, from coordinate 15,129 downwards.
CTCCGGGCGTTCGGTCCGGGCGTCGGCCTGGGCGGGCTGCTCGACGAGGATCGTGATCGATTCACTGCTGCGCGCGTCCTTGCCTGCGGCCGCCGCCACTCGGACCTCGTAGCGGCCCGGTTCGTCCGGGGCGGTCCACGAGACCCGGCTCCTTCCCGCCGTCTTCACGGCGCCGCGCGCTCCGGTTCCGGGTTCATGTTGTGCCTCGACGACCGCGGGTCTGGATAGCGCGATCGTTAGTCGCGCTTTGCGTCCGGCGATCACCCTCTCCGGGGCGTGGATGATGCCAACGCGAAGCGGAAGCCCGTATCCCCGTGGCGTGTCGACGGCAACGGCCCCGGCCCCCGCCCATCGGAAGGTCCAGTCCCCCAGGGCGTCACGTACGAGGGTGCGCCCCCGACCGTCGACGATCCGGAAGGAACCGTTCACCGTCACGGCCTTTCGCCCCCACGCGACTCCGACGCTGAGCGCGCCCGGGTCCTCGAACTCGTCGACTTCCGTGCCCGTGTAGTAGTGGCGAAGGATGTCTTCGTAGCCCTCACCGAGGCGCGCCATCCCGTGAGCCCCCCACTGAGACATGCCCACAGCGTGTCCCCAGCCGCGACCGACGACCCGAACGATTTCCCTCTCGGTCCGGATCGTTAAACGATTGGACGGCCACGTCTCGGGGAGCCGGCCAGTAGTCGTCAGTGCCAGCGACGGATACTTCGATGGGAACATCGCCGGGGCGACGTCGCGGATCACCTCCCGAGCTTCCTCTACGGTTCGCCTCAACCGTCCTTTGGATCCTCGGAAGATGACGTCCGGGTAATGGAGCCCGGTGCGAGAGGGAATGCTTCGCACCTCGCGCAAGCGTCCCGCGGAACTCCACCATCCGGCGCGCTCGAGGATCGCTTGAAGGTCTTTCAGGGTGAACGACGTTCGCCAACGATAAAGAGGAGAGCCCTTCTCCGTTGTGCTCGGGACCGAGACCAGGTACGGGTAGTCGCCCTCATCGGGGAAGGCATCCGAGTTATCGAGTGTCATGCCGCCGGTCGTGGATGAATACCGGGCCAGGATCGGTTCGCCTTCGTACAGCACGGCCTCACCGGCCGTGGCGCGCACCGCCTCGGTCCACCGGCGGCCGTCGGCTGACGTTGCGACGGCCGCACCCGAGAACACCTGGCATTCGATCGAAGCGCAGATGTCGAATCCGTAGACGGCGGCGCTTCCTCCCGGAGGCTGCGCCAGCGTCCACAACGCGTAGGTGCGGGCGGCTACGGCTTGCGCTTTCAACGCCTCTTCGGGCCAGTCGGTCGGCACCTCGTTGAGTCCGAGCAGGTACTCCTCCAGGCGCAATCGGTTCGTGACGACGATGCCGTCGCTCGCCGAATCCAGGCCGATCTGCCCGAAGTAGGGATTCAGGCCCGGAACGCCCAACGGATCCGAACGGTTCGGGATCACTCGAACCGGAGCCACGACCGCGGCCAGCTTCCGCTTGGCGATCGCCGGTTGGGGGACGGCGATGAGGGTTGCCAATGCAGCCAGTGCGACGGCGCGCGCCGCCGTTCTCAGTCCGGGAGTCATGCAGCGAGGGTAGGCGCAGAGGGCGGCTAAGCGTTACAAAGGGTCACGCGTCGGTGACCGCGACCTCGATGTCCGCCCCCAGCCCGCGCAGCTTCTCGTCGAAGTCCTCGTATCCCCGGCCGATGTGGCCGGGGTCGTGGATCTCAGTGCGACCTTGCGCGCACAACCCGCTCAGAACCAAAGCCGCGCCCGCCCTGATGTCGGGAACGCGCACGGGGGCCCCCGACAACTTCTCGACCCCCCGGATCACGGCGTGGTGGCCCTCGACACGGATACGAGTGCCCATGCGATTGAGCTCGTCGACGAAGATGAAGCGAGCCTCGAAGACGTTCTCTGTGAGGATCGAAGAACCGTCCGACTGCGACAGGAGCACCATCATCATCGGCTGCAGGTCCGTTGGGAATCCAGGATAAGGAAGCGTGACCAGGTCAAGTGCGCTTGGTCTCCGGTACATCCTCACCCTCACACCACCATCCCCACGTTGTACCTCCGCTCCGACCTCCTCGAGCTTTTGTAGAGGCAGTTCGAGGTGGTCGGCGCGAGCCTCCTTCAGCAGAACATCACCCCTCGTGGCAACGGCCATCATGGCAAACGTTCCGGCCTCGATACGGTCAGGGATGATCTTGTGCTCGACGGAGGTCAGACCCTCCACTCCCTCTACCGTGATCGAGGGACTTCCCGCTCCGTCGATACGCGCGCCTGCCGCATTAAGGAACTGAGCGAGATCCTGGATCTCCGGCTCTCTGGCCGCGTTCTCGATCGTGGTCGTTCCCTCTGCCGTGACCGCCGCCATCAGCAGGTTCTCGGTGGCGCCCACGGAAGGGAACTCGAGCAGCACGTTCACGCCCCGCAAGCGGTCGCACATGCCCTCGACGTATCCGTGCTCGGCCTGAAACTTCGCGCCCATGCGTTCGAGGCCCGAGAGATGAAGATCGATCGGGCGGGACCCGATCGCGTCGCCACCGGGCATCGCGACGCGAGCCCGTCCCAATCGCGCGAGAAGGGGGCCCAGCACCTGTATCGAGGCACGCATCTTCGTCACGAGCTCGTACGGGGTCTCCTCCGACAGATCCCCCGAGGCGTCGATGACGAGGCGGTCGCCTTCGAACGACACGGCGGCGCCGAGTTGCTCCAGGACCTGCGCCATCAAAAAGACGTCGCGGATCCGAGGCACCCGCTCGAGGGTGACCTCGTCCGGGATCATCAAGGAGGCCACCATGAGTTTCAGCGTGGAGTTCTTGGCCCCACTGATCTGAACGTCCCCGGCGAGCCTGACGGGCCCCCTGATCACGTACTTCTTCACGCCGAGCATCCTAAGCAACGACCCCGCCTCGCGGCGTACTCCCAACGAGAAAGGCCCCGGGCGAACCCGGGGCCTCCTGGTTGCTTGGCTGCTACCGCCTGCGGATCGTCTTTCGACGGCTCGCCGGCTTTCTACGAGCGGTGGATTTGGATCCGGTCGCCTTACGGCGCGTCCCGGTCGCCTTGCGTCGGGTGGACTTCCTAGCCGTGGACTTGCGACCGGTGGTCTTTTTACGGCCCGTCGACTTCCTGCGGGCGGCGCCCTTCCGACCAGCGGCCTTCCTGCGGGCCGTGGTTCGTTTCCTGGTCGCGGCGGCCTTCCGACCGGCGGCCTTGCGACCCGTCGACTTGCGTCCGGCGGTCTTCTTACGGCCCGTCGACTTCCTGCGGGCGGCGCCCTTCCGACCAGCGGCCTTCCTGCGGGCCGTGTTTCGTTTCCTGGTCGCTGCGGCCTTCCGACCGGCGGCCTTGCGCGCCGTGGACTTGCGGCCCGTGGTCTTCTTGCGGCCCGTGGTCTTCTTGCGGCCCGTCGACTTCTTGCGAGCGGTTGCCTTCCCGCCCTTCCGCCCTGCGGCCTTCCTGCGGGCGGTGGTCCTCTTCCTGGTGGCGGCGGCCTTCCGACCAGCGGCCTTGCGCGCCGTGGACTTGCGCCCCGTCGTCTTCTTGCGCCCCGTCGTCTTCCGAGCGGTGGTCTTCTTGCGGCCCGTCGACTTCCGAGCTGTGGTCTTGCGGCCCGTCGTCTTCTTCCGGCCGGTCGACTTCCCAGCGGTGGTCTTGCGTCCCGTGCTCTTCCTTCGGGCGGTGGTCTTTTTTCTGCCCGTGGTCTTCCTGCGTCCGGTCGAGCTAACACTCGCTCCAGTTGGCTGCGGCACTCCAGTGCTTGGCTGCGTCGCCGCCACCCCGGCGCCCGTCTCGGCGGCGGTTGCGACCAATCTTCGAGCAGCGGCGACCGCGCCCGAGTCCGCTGGTCCAGGAGCCACTACGCCCGCACCGGTTCCGCCGACGTTCGCCGCGATGTCGCGCGCTCGCCCAACCACTCCCCGGTCAGAATCATCCATGCTTTCTCCTCCCCGTTGTCCGATAAGAACAACATCCACACACGCTATGTGCTTTTTCCAACTTGTGCAGGGTCAAACTTAGTCTGAAAGCGAAACGCATTGCAAGCAAAACTCGATGTTCGTGTCGATCGATGCGTTTTTCAAGTTCAGGGAGTGTGGGTACCGACGCGCACTCGCGGATCGAGCAGTTAGCTCGTCGGGGATCGCGTTTCGGAATTCCGGAGATCGGAGCTAGATGCCGGACCCGGGATCGACGTCGAGGCGGGCTTCGATGAGCCAGAGGTTCCGCCGTACGCAGTCGGTGCAAAGCGCAGCTCTTCGCCCGTTGGCCTCGGGCATCTCTTCCCAACCGATCGGCACCAGCCCGTGTTTGCGGGTCTCCGATGCGCCGCAGCCGGAGCAGTGGACCCGGTTCCTGAGGTTGCTCGGCGCCTCGGACATAAGAGCTGTTGGGCTCTACTGCCCTTTGCTCTCCGCGATCTCTACGCGCGCCATCTCGACTCGCAAAGACGCCTCCACTCGCTGATCCGTGTCCTCATTCGACTCTCTCCGAGCCTCCTCGAGGCGTCTCTTGGCTTCGGACACATCGATGTCGGAGGCGCGTTCGGCATCATCTGCGAGAACGATGACGTGGTACTCGTCGCCGGATCCGGAGGCTTCGAGGAAGCCTCCGGGCACGAAGTACTCGTCCCGATCGTTGTCCGACACCACGGTCAGTCTGCCCGGCACCAGAGCGGCCAGGAAGGGGATGTGCCCGCGCATGATGCCGAACTCACCTTCGGGAGAACGCGCGATCACGAGCTCTGCCTCACCCTCCCAGAGCTTCTCCTCGGGTGACACGATAGTTACGTCCATTTGTCGGCCACGGTTACTCGTTGAGCTCCTTCGCCTTCGCTTCGGCCTCCTCGATCCCGCCGACCATGAAGAAAGCCTGCTCGGGAAGGTGGTCGAACTCGCCTTCGGCCAGCGCTTTGAAGCTCTGGATCGTCTCCTCGACGGGAACCGTCTTGCCTGGGATACCCGTGAATTGCTCGGCGACGAAGAACGGTTGCGAGAGGAAGCGCTGGATCTTGCGGGCACGCTGCACCGTGATCTTGTCCTCTTCCGAGAGCTCGTCGATGCCGAGGATCGCGATGATGTCCTGGAGGTCCTTGTATCGCTGCAGGATCCGCTGCACCTCCTGGGCGACGTCGTAATGCTCGTCTCCAACGTAGCGAGGGTCGAGGATCCGGGAGGTCGAATCCAGTGGGTCGACCGCCGGGTAGATACCGAGCTCCGAGATGGACCTCGACAGCACGGTGGTCGCGTCGAGATGAGCGAACGTCGTGTGGGGGGCCGGGTCGGTGATGTCGTCCGCGGGAACGTAGATGGCCTGGAGGGAAGTTATCGAGCGACCCTTCGTCGAGGTGATGCGCTCCTGTAGCTCGCCCATCTCCTCAGAGAGAGTGGGCTGATAGCCCACCGCCGAGGGCATCCGGCCCAGAAGCGTGGACACCTCGGATCCTGCTTGCACGAACCGGAAGATGTTGTCGATGAACAGCAGAACGTCCTGATGCTCTTCGTCGCGGAAGTACTCGGCCATCGTCAGCGCGCTCAGGGCGACACGCAGACGAACGCCCGGGGGCTCGTCCATCTGGCCGTAGACGAGAGCGGTCTTCTCGAGAACGCCCGACTCTTTCATCTCGAGCCAGAGGTCATTGCCCTCGCGCGTCCTCTCGCCTACCCCGGCAAAGACCGACACGCCGCCGTGCTGCTCGGCGACCCGGTAGATCATCTCCTGGATGACGACTGTCTTCCCGACGCCGGCGCCTCCGAACATCCCGATCTTTCCACCCTGCACGTAAGGCTCGAGCAGATCGATGACCTTGATGCCCGTCTCGAACATCTCGGTCTTCGGCTCGAGGTCCTCGAAGAGGGGGGGCTGCCGGTGGATGGGCCAGCGCTCGACGTCATCCGGCAGCTCGGACCCGTCCACGGACTCGCCGAGCACGTTGTACACGTGTCCGAGCGTGGCGGGGCCGACGGGGACACTGATCGGGGCCCCCGTGTTGACCACCGGGGTGCCGCGCACGACTCCGTCGGTTGCCTTCATGCAGATCGCTTTGACCGTCGACTCACCGATGTGCTGCATGACCTCGGCGGTGATTATGTCGGTCTCTTCCGCGATCGTGCGCTCGAGCGTCAGAGCGAAGCCGATCTCCGGCAGACGGGACGGTGGGAACTCAACATCCAGCACCGGGCCCGTGACCGCCAGGACGCGACCGTCGCCCGAGTCGCCTGAGCCCCTTTGTTCTCCGATTCTCTTTTCCGTTACCGCCACAGGCCGTTCCTCCTCCAAATGGGTGATGCGCCATGGATCTTGCGCGCTGGATTCATCCTTCGCCGCCATGTCTGCCGCCGTCGGCGGAGGTCAGGGCTTCGGCGCCGCCGACGACCTCCATGATCTCGGTCGTGATCTCAGCCTGACGGGCCTGGTTGTAGGTGCGCGTCAAATCCTCGACGATCTCTTCCGCGTTGTCGGTAGCCGCCTTCATCGCGCGCCGCCGCGCCGCCAGCTCGGACGCCGCGGCCTCGAGGAGTCCTTGGTAGATGATCCCTTCGAGGTAGCGAGGTAGGAGGTAGTTGAGGATCTCCTCCGGGTCCGGCTCGAATTCGTACTGCGGGCTCGGCCCCTCCGCGTCCTCCTGCTCCTTCTCCAGCTCCTCGATGTCCTCTTCGGCCATCGGGAGGATCTGGATGACGACCGGACGCTGGGTCATGGCAGACTCGAACTTCGTGTACGCGAGTCGAACCTGATCTATATCGCCCTCGGCGAAGGCCTTGCCGGCGGTCTCCGCGATCTCACGAGCATCTTCGATGCGCGGAGCCTCGGAATTACCCGTCCAGGCATCGTCGACATCGTGGCCTCGGAATTTGAAGTAAGACACCCCCTTCTTCCCCGTCAGGAAGAGGCGGGTATCCTTCCCGTGGTCCCGCATGTCCCGCTCTGCCGCCCGGATCACGTTGGAGTTGTAGGCACCGGCGAGGCCTCGGTCGGAGGTGACGACGATGGTGCCCACGGCCGAGACCTCGTCCCGGCCCTGCAGGAGCGGGTGGTCGATCTTGCCGGCGTTCGCAGCGACCGATCCCATGAGACGCCGCATCTCCTCGGCGTAGGGACGAGCGGCCTCGACCCGCTGGCTCGCCTTGATGATGCGGGAGGATGCGATGAGCTCCATCGCGCGCGTGATCTTCTGGGTCGACTTGACCGACCCGATGCGGCGCTTGATCGCGCGGAGCTGCTGAGCCATCCCGGCCTAGCCTTCCTTTTGATCTTCGGAGTCGTCGTCCTTGGACTCCTTGGGGTCGTCGTCAGAGTCGTCGTCTTTGGAGTCGTCGTCAGAGTCGTCGTCTGAGGTGTTCTTCTCCTCTTGCTCTGCCTCCTGGCTGCTCGCGCTGGCAGCGTCTCCGCTCTCCGCAGCCGGGGTGTCGCTTGCCTCCGGGACGCCCTCTGCGGCCGCCACCGTTTCGACGGTGTCGACCTTCTCGGTGAAGGATGATTTGAACTCGTCGATAGCCTCACGAAGCCGGTTGTCGAGCTCCTCTTCGAGCTTGCCGCTCTCGCTGATGGCCTCTCCTATGTCGGAGTGGCGGGAGCGCATGTGGTCGAGTAAGCCTCGTTCGAAATCGGACACCGATTTGATCGGCAGGTCGTCCAAGAACCCGTTGGTGACGGCGAAGATGGAGATGACTTGATCCTCGATCGGATACGGCGTGTACTGCCGCTGCTTGAGGATCTCGACGACTCGGGCCCCCCGGTCGAGCTGGGCCTGCGACGCCTTGTCGAGATCGGAGCCGAACTCGGCGAAGGCTTCGAGCTCGCGGAACTGTGCGAGGTCGAGGCGCAACCTGCCGGCGACCTTCTTCATCGCTTTCGTCTGCGCGTTACCACCGACCCTCGACACCGAGATACCCACGTTGATCGCGGGCCTGACGCCCGAGAAAAAGAGGTCCGATTCGAGATAGATCTGACCGTCGGTGATCGAGATGACGTTCGTCGGGATGTAGGCGGAGACGTCCCCACCCTTCGTCTCGATGAGGGGAAGGGCGGTCAGCGACCCTCCGCCGTTCTCGTCCGAAAGCTTGGCGGCCCGCTCGAGCAGTCTCGAGTGGAGGTAGAAAACGTCGCCCGGGTAAGCCTCGCGGCCCGGGGGCCGGCGAAGCAGAAGCGACAGTTGCCGGTAGGCGATCGCCTGCTTGGAGAGGTCGTCGTAGACGATCAGCGCGTGTTCGCCGTTCTCCATCCAGTCCTGTCCCATCGCGCAGCCCGAGTACGGGGCAAGGTACTGGAAGGGGGCGGGATCGGAAGCGGGTGCGTTGACAATGACCGTGTATTCGAGAGCGCCGGCTTCTTCGAGCGAAGCAACGACTTCGGCGACAGTCGATGCTTTTTGACCGATGGCGACGTAGATGCACTTCACCTGATCGTCGCCGCCCCATTCCCCGCGCTGGTTGATGATTGCGTCGATAGCGATCGCGGTCTTTCCCGTCTGACGGTCGCCGATGATCAGCTGACGCTGTCCGCGGCCGATGGGGATCATCCCGTCGATGGCTTTGATGCCGGTCTGAAGAGGCTCGGTCACCGGCTGACGTGCGGTCACACCCGGGGCCTGGACCTCTAGGGGTCGCCGGGACTCCGACTTGATGGGGCCCTTGCCATCCACCGGTTCGCCCAGGGCGTTCACCACGCGGCCGAGCATCCCGTCGCCGACGGGAACCGAGAGGATCTGGCCGGTCTGCTTCACCGGACTCCCCTCCTCGATATGGGCGGCCTCGCCGAGGATGACGCAGCCGATCTCGTCCTCCTCGAGGTTCATCGCTAGACCGACGACGCCGCCGGGGAACTCGAGCATCTCGTTAGCCATCGCGCCCGGTAGGCCGGAGACGCGTGCGATCCCGTCGCCCACCTCGTCGACGCGACCAACCTCCTTACGTTCGAGGCTCGGCTTGAAGTCCGAGACGTGGCGGCGGAGGGCGGAAGAGATGTCCTCCGGTCTGATCGTGAGGTCGGTGTCTGCCACTAGCCGCTCACCTGCTCCTTCAGCTGCTCGAGACGGCGCCTGACGCTGCCGTCGATGACGGTGTCTCCGATCTTTGCAACGACCCCTCCGACTACGGAGGGATCGACAAGAACCTTTACTTGCACCTTCTTGCCGGTTGCCTTGGATAGCGCGGTCGCCAACTCGTCTCGCTGCTTGTCGTCCAGCGGGATCGCGGACCGGACCTCGGCGAGCACGGATTGGCGCGCTTCGGCAGCGAGATCGCTCAGTTCCGAGAGGATCGTCGGCAATTGTCGAGCCCTGCCCTGGGCGACGATGAAGGTCAGCAGACCAAGGGTGCGCTTCGACACCTTGTCGGACAGAAGCTCGTCCAGAACCTTGATGCGCTGTATCTGGTCGATGCTCTTGTCGGACAGCGCCTGCTTCAACTCATGGTTCGAGTCGAGGAGCTTCCCGAAGCGATAGAGCTCGTCCTCGACCCGATCGAGTTCTCCTTCGGCTTGAACGACGCTGAAGAGGGCCTCTGCATACCCATGGGTGAGCTGATCAGCCATCCGTTATCGCCCGTTCCCGTTGCCGCTCATGCTCGAGACCTCTTTGATGTACGCGTCCACCATGTCGCGTTGACTTGCGTCATCGAGCGACCGGCCGACGACCTTCTCGGCGAGTTCGATAGACAGATCCGCGATCTGGCCCTGCAATTCCTGGATCGTGCGCCTGCGCTCCGCCTCGATCTGTTCCTTGGCCTTGCCGACCACACCCTCGGCGTCCTTCTCGGCCTTCGCAACGATGTCCTTGCGCACCTGCTCTGCCTGCTGCCGGGCCTCCTCGATCACCCGGTTCGCCTCGCTGCGGGCGTCCGCGAGCTGCTCCTTGTAGTCGCTCAGCATCTTCTTGGCTTCGTTCTTGGTTTTCTCAGCCTCTTCGAGCGAGTTCCTAACGGTCGACTCGCGCTCGCGCACGGTTTTCTCGATCCGGGGCCACACGAACTTTCCGAGCAGGATCGCCACCACTAGGAAGGCCAGCGCCCCGCCGATCAGCTCGGCGGCGGGAGGCAGCACGAGGTCGAGCCCGGTGCGAGCTTCCTCCGCCGCCGTGATCATCAAGTTGCTTCCCACTTCGATCAGCTCCTGTCGACTAGAGGATGAAGGTGAGGACGAAACCGATCAGGGCGAGCGCCTCGATCAGCGCGAAGCCCAGGAACATCGTGGTACGAGTCGTCCCGGCGGTCTCCGGCTGACGAGCCATCGCCTGGATCGCGTTCGAGAAGATGTTGCCGATGCCGATGCTGGCCCCGACGGCGGCAAGGCCGTAGACAAGCCCCTTGCCGATGGCGCCGAGACCCTCGGAAACGCTGCCGCTCTCCTGAGCCAAGATCATCAGATTCCTCATTCGTTCTCCTCCTCGTGCCTAAGCGGTCGCTAGTTCGGTTTCGTATTGCGGTTCTCTGTTGTCTGCGCCTTGATCGCGGGCGGGCTCAGCCGCGTGCTCCTCCTCGCCCCCGTGGCCGTGGAGAGACTCGGCGATGTAGAAGGCCGTCAACGTGGTGAAGATGTAGGCCTGGATCGCTATCACCAGCAACTCGAACACGATCAGGATGCACGCGACCAGGAACGTGACCACGCTCAGTCCCTTGCCGAGGATGTTGCTGCCGAGCAACAAGCTCTCGGTGAACAGAAAGAAGACCGTCAGCAGAACGTGCCCTGCCATCATGTTGGCGAACAGCCGGATCGCCAGGGTCAGTGGCCGGATGACGAAGACGGAGAAGAACTCGATCGGCGTCAGGATGAAGTAGATCGGCCATGGCACGCCCGGGGGGAACAGCGTCTCTTTGAAGTAACTAAGTCCCTGATGCTTGATCCCAACGGCGTTGAACCAGATCCAGCTCAGCAGCGCCAAGATCGCCGGAATCGCCATGCGCGATGTCACGGGGAAGTTGATGCCGGGGACGATCTCGAGCAGGTTGCTGAAGAAGATGAAATAGAAGAAGGTCGCCAGTCCGGGAGCGTATTTCGCCCCCTCGGGGCCGATGACATCGATCGCGATGTTGTTCCGAACGAACAGGTAGCCAACCTCGGTCACGTTCTGCAAGCCCTTGGGCACGAGACTCTTCTGCCGAACCCCAAGAAGGAAGAACCCGATTGTCATCAGTGCGGCGAGGTACATGAGGAGGACCACACGGTTGATCTCGAAAAGCGTTCCCTCGAACCAGATGGGTTCCCAGATGAACAGGTGGAAGACGTCAAGCTCCATGTATTCAGCTCCTCGTCTTGGGCACGGTGGCCAACGACTGTTTCTTCTCGGGATCGATCTTCAAGAAAGCGCCCGCAGCTTCCCAGACCACGACGACGAGGTGGCTTCCGATCAAAACGATCCCAGCCACCGTCAGTTCGATGTATTCGATGCTGCGCAGAACGAGGAGACCAACGACGACGAGACCCATCCCGGCACCCAGCGCTACGATCGCCCCGATAACCAGCAGATCTGGACGATTCTCGGCCAGGCCGCCGATGATGCGGCCGGCGAGCCAGAGGTTCGCGAGGGTGAGAGCGATGCCGGCTGCCCCCGAGACGGCGTAGCGAGGACCTCCCGCGGCCCAGAGGATTCCGATCACGAGCGGCGCGAACAGGAGTCCTCGTCGAATCATCCGGCGCACCATCTCGAGTTCGATCAAGCTTTCCCTCTCCCTTGCGTGTGCACGTAGACATGCACTATGCCGCCTATCCAACCGACCACCCCGCCGGCCACCTGAGCCCACGGGTCCGTATCCCACCAACCGTCGAGCAGTCGGCCGATGAACCAGAACAAGGCAACGGCCCCGGCGAACTCGAAGGCCAACGACATCGCCTTGCCGAAGTCGGCCGAGCCTCGGTACCTATCCGGAGGTTTGCTCACCTGGTCTGGATCCGCCCCCTCTCAACCGTCCTGCCCCCATCGTCCTCGTCCGGGAGCCGTTGCGGCTCTCGAGCGAATACAGGGGGCCGTGGAGGGCTGTCGAGCGGTCGAAGCCTAACCCAGCCTCCGCTTGTGAATTCTTTCACAAAGTCCCGGGTACCTCAACCCGTCCCTCGCGAGGGTAGGTGTCTAGGTGCGACCGTCCAGCAGTTTGGTGAGGAGCGGAAAGAGCGTGTAGATGACGATCGCTGCCACGGCCACCGGCAGAGCGAAGATCACGCCCGAGCTGTCGAGGAAGCTGAACGCAAGTCCCGCCCCTGCGGCGAGCGCCGACCAGATGTACATGACGATTACGGCTTGACGATGCCCGTGGCCGAGGTCCATCAAACGATGGTGGATGTGCTGCTTGTCCGCTAAGAAGACGTTCCGGCGCTTGCGCGCCCGCCGGACGATCGCCAGGAGGGAGTCCGCGATCGGTAAGGCCAGAACGGCGAGCGGGATCAGCAACGGGAAGTACGCCAGGAAGACCGCCGAGCCCGAATTCGAAAGTGGGATAGACGATGCGCTCCCGATGCCGGCGATAGTCGCTCCTCCCAGCGCGAGACCCAGGAGCATGCTGCCGGAGTCGCCCATGAAGATCTTCGCCGGATAGAAGTTGTGGCGGAGGAAGCCCAATGTTGCTCCGACGATGATGATCGCGAGCAGAGGGGCGGACGGAGTCAGGTAGCCACCGTTCTCAGCTATCTGGTACGTGTATACGAAGAACGAACTGGCTGCGATCGCGACGATTCCTGCCGCCAGCCCGTCGAGTCCGTCCACGAGGTTGATGGCGTTCATCATCGCCACCAGCCAGATGACGGTCACGAGCACCGAGACATCGTCGCTTAGCGAGAGGGTCTGGGTCGGCAGGAGGAGGTAATTCATCTTGACTCCGGACAGAAACAAGAGCCCTGCCGCGAAGGTCTGTCCCGCGAGCTTCACCGGCGCGGGGAGAGCGCGCACGTCATCCACGGCCCCCAATGCGAAGATAACGAGTGCCCCGGCTGCGATACCCAGCGGCTCGGTCGTGGCGAATACCGTGTTGAACTCGGTGCCTGGGAGGAACCGGGCTACCACTCCCCCGCCGATCAACCCGAAGAGAAGCGCGAGGCCCCCCAGAGTTGGAGTAGGACGTGCGTGCACCTTGCGGTCACTCGGCCGGTCGATGAGGTTCACTTTCACTGCGAACGCACGGACGACTGGCGTCATCACATAAGTGATCGCCAGCGCGGTAAACCCGACGACGAGATAGGCGCTCACGAGAGCCCTACTCCACGTCCGGATACGGCCGGAAACGCTCGGTAAGCTCCCGCACGCGCGCGCGGACCTCGTTCTTGGCGGACTCGGAATCGTCCTTGAGCGTCGTGGCTACGAGACGGGCGACCTCCGAGGCTTCGGTCTCTTTCATGCCACACGTCGTGATCGCAGGGGTTCCCACACGGATGCCGGAGGCGATGAACGGTTTCTCTGGGTCGTAAGGGATCGCGTTCTTGTTCGCGGTGATGCCGACCTCGTCGAGCCGTGCCTCGGCCTCCTTGCCGGTGACGTTCACCGAACGAAGATCCACGAGCATGAGGTGGTTCTCGGTTCTCCCCGAGACGATGCGAAGGCCCTCCCGACCGAAGGTCTCGGCCATGGCTGCGGCGTTGGCGACGACCTGCTTGGAGTAGGAGCGGAAGTCCTCGCTCTGGGCCTCCTTGAGCGCAACCGCCTTCGCGGCGATCGAGTGCATCATCGGGCCGCCCTGCCATCCAGGGAAAACGGCTTTGTCGATTGCCTGCGCGTGCTCTTCGCGGCACATGATCATGGCTCCCCTGGGTCCACGCAGGGTCTTGTGCGTCGTGCAAGTAACGACGTCGGCGAACTCGACGGGATTGGGATGGACGCCGCCGGCCACCAGCCCGATGAAGTGGGCTGCGTCCACGAGGAGCAATGCGCCTACTTCCTCGGCGATGGCTTTGAAGCGAGCGAAATCCCAGATCCGGCTGTAGGCCGAGTATCCGGCGACGAGCATCTTCGGGCGCTCGCGGCGAGCCAGGTCCGCAACGTGATCGTAGTCGATCGTCTCCTCGTCCTTGCTGACTCCGTAGGAGACGACCTTGAACAGCTTGCCCGAGAAGCTGACCGGCGACCCATGGGTGAGGTGCCCTCCGTGGGCGAGCTCCATGCCCATGATGGTGTCGCCAGGTTGGAGGAAGGCGAAGTATGCGGCCACGTTCGCCTGAGCCCCGGCGTGGGGTTGAACGTTCACGTGGTCTGCGCCGAAGATCTGCTTCGCGCGCTCGATCGCCAGGTTCTCGACGATGTCTACGTACTCGCACCCGCCGTAATAGCGACGCCCCGGGTATCCCTCGGCGTACTTGTTCGTCAAGGGGGTCCCCAAAGCAGCGAGAACCGCTGTCGAAGAGAAATTCTCCGCGGCGATCAGCTCGATCTTCGTGTTCTCGCGATGGACCTCGGCCATGATCGCCTCGGCCGCCTCCGGATCGATCTTCTCGACGGCCTGCCAGTCGGCCCATCCCGGATTGCTCATGTGCACTCCTCGTTCTCGATCTCGGATATCTGCCCGATCCTGCGCTGGTGACGCTCTCCTTCGAACCCGGTCGCCAAGAAGGTCCCGACGATCGCCTCGGCGAAAGCCGGGGCCACGATGCGTCCTCCAAGCGCAAGCACGTTCGCGTCGTTGTGCTTCCGGGCGAGCCGCGCCGTGAACTCATCGAGACAGAGGGCAGCTCGGACCCCGTGAACCTTGTTCGCGGCGATCTGCTCGCCCTGGCCGCTGCCCCCCATGACGATGCCGAAATCCGCGTCCCCGCCGGTGACTGCTCGTCCGACGGCGGCACATATCGGAGGGTAATCGACCGGCTCCTCGGACCCGGTCCCCAGATCGATGACCTCGTGACCCTCGTCGATGAGGTATTTGGCGAGATGCGACTTGAGCAGATATCCAGCGTGATCCGAACCCAGGGCCACTATCACGCCCGCATCCTATCCAGGCAACCCCCCCGAGTTGTCTATCCCTGCAGATCCCCGCAGATGATCGCGACCAGGGCGTCGATCCCCAGCCGTAGGTCACTCACGCATCGATCGTAGGCGCCGGTCGGAAGCCCGATCGGATCGTCCACGTCGAGGCTCCGGCGAGGCTCGGGGCGGGCCCCGTCCAACAAGGCCTGGAGCCGGTCCCCCGGGGAGTCGGCGACCGCGGCGCCTGCTCTCATCTCGATCTCGGG
>JALZOM010000014.1 GCA_030913945.1 Actinomycetota bacterium | reverse complement strand
GGTGGGGCCTGCGACAGAAATGGCCCTGGGGCCTCTCGAGCTCCCTACCCAAACGTACGTTCGATAGGTTAGTCGAACACCTGTTCGTATGCAAGAGCATCCATCGAACACATGTTCTTGATTCGGCCCCGACGGTCGTCTAAGGTAGGGCGAACACGCGTTCGCCAGGGTGCCCAGGATGCCCCAGGGCCCACGAAAGGGGAGGCAATCGGATGGTCGAGGGACTGACCGACAGACAGCGCCAGACACTGAGCTACATAGCCGAGACCGTTGGCGGTCGCGGCTATCCCCCTTCGGTGCGCGAGATCTGCGAGGCCCTCGGGCTCGCGTCCAGCTCCACCGTGCATTCCCACCTGCAGGCCCTGCAGCGGAAGGGATACATCAGCATCGATCCCACCAAGCCCCGGGCCATCGAGCTCCACTTCGATACCGACACGGGCCTCGCCGCGGATCGTCGTCCGACCCGCTCGGTGCCGCTTCTGGGCCGGATCGCCGCCGGCACCCCGATCATGGCCGAGGAGAACGTCGAGGAGATCTACCCGATGCCCGCGGATCTCGTGGGCGACGGCAACATCTTCATGCTCGAGGTGGCGGGCGAGTCGATGATCGACGCCGGCATCTACGACGGGGACTTCGTGATCGTCCGCCAGCAGCCGACGGCGCACTCGGGTGAGATCGTGGCTGCGATGATCCCGAGCGAATACTCGGATACGCCCGAAGCAACCGTCAAGACGATCCGGCATCGGGGCTCGGCGATCGTTCTCGAGCCGGCGAACGAAACGATGGAGCCTTTCGAGGCTCCGCCCGGAACCGAGATCCTCGGCAAGATCGTCGGCATCTTCCGCCAGCTGTAAGGGGGCTAGGCGCCGCCGGCCCCCACGGACGCTCCGGCGCCGACCTCGAACACGCAGTAAGGGCGCCGGATGACCGTGTGGGCCACGTTGCGCACCTGGATGCCGCGGGGCGTTACTCCCTCCTCGGATCCGTAGTGCGCGTGCCCGTGCACGACGAGGTCCGCACCGGCCGCGTCGATCGCCTCGGCCAGAAGGAAACTGCCGAGGAACGGATACATCTGCGGATGCTCCCCCTTCACGGTTGCCTCGACCGGCGCGTAATGCAGAAGCGCTATCCGTCTGTCGACCGTCAGGTCCTCGAGGGTGGCTTGCAGCCGCTCGGCCGATTCGCGAGTGTGCCGGATGAGCTCACGCATCTGTGGCTCCCCGAACTCGCCCCACGAAGCTCCTTCCGTGAAGCCACCCACGAATCCCTTCACCCCGCCGATGCCGAGGGACTCCCCTCCGACCGCCAGGACCGTGGACTCCCCCTCCAGCACGTGGACCCCGGCCCCCTCCATGAGGGCGCTGATGCGATCCTGCTGATCGGAGTGACAGTCATGGTTCCCCAGGACCGCGACCATTCGGATCTCGAGGCCCTCGATCTCACGCGCCAGGGCCGACGCCTCCTCAACCGTCCCGTGACCCGTCAGATCGCCCGCCAGGAGCAACACGTCGGCACGCTCGTGCAATGTCTCGAAATTCTCGCGCAGACGCCCAGACGAATCGGGGGTGAAATGCATGTCGCCGACCGCGGCAACCCGGATCATTCCGAGTGCACTAGCTCTCGATGGGCGATAGATAAGGCCCGAAGTCCGCGAGGGATTCCCGCTGGATGCGCGCGGTTACGCGCGTCCCGTGCTCGCTGTAGGTCTCCTCGACGACCTCGCCCTCGTCGTGCACCCGCGCTACGACGTCGCCCCGCTCGAAGGGGATGTTCAATTCGACCTCGACCTTGAGGCGCGAGAGCTCCGCCTCGATGCCCGCCACCACCCCCTGGACCTTACGGTCGAGCCCGGCAGCGCAGAAGACCGCCCCCGGGAATCGCCCACGGAGCTTATCGAGTTGGACCTCCGAGAGAAGGTCGATCTTGTTGAACACCAGCAAGGTGGGTTTGCCGGTCACGCCGATCTCTTTCAGCACGGTGTCGACCGCGCTGATCTGGCGCTCGGGGTCGCCACTCGCATCGACGATCTGCAGGAGCATCGTCGCCTCCCCCACCTCCTCCAGCGTCGAATTGAACGATTCCACTAACTGGTGCGGGAGTTTCCTCACGAATCCGACCGTGTCGGTAACGAGCGCGTGCCGCCCGTGACCCAACTCGAGACGTCGGGTCATCGGGTCCACCGTCGAGAACAGCCGGTCCTCGATGAGCACGCCGGCGTCGGTCAGCGCGCGCAGCAAGGTCGACTTACCGGCGTTGGTGTAACCGACGAGGGCGATAACCGGGATCCCGGTCTTGTTGCGCTGCTTCCGCTTCAGGCGCCGGGTGCGCTCGAGCTCTGTCAGATCCTTCTTCACGCGTCGGATGCGGCGCAGGATCGACCTGCGCTCGACCTCGAGAGCGGTCTCACCAGGTCCCCGTCTGGTGCCGATGCCGCCTCCCATACGCGACAGGACCTCGCCCCAACCTCTGAGACGCGGGAGGCGGTAGTTGAGCTGGGCCAGCTCGACCTGCAGCTTGCCCTCCGCGGAGCGGGCGTGCTGGGCGAAGATGTCCAGGATCAGGCCGGTGCGGTCAACGATCTTCAGCCCGCGCTCGGCGAGCGGGTTGACGCCGGCCATCTCTTCGAGGTTGCGTCCCTGGGCCGGAGTCAGCTCGTCGTCGAAGATGACGAGGTCGGCGTCGAGAGTCGCGGCGACGTCCACAACTTCCTTCGCCTTGCCTTTGCCGAGATAGGTGGCGGAGTCCGGCGAATCTCTCCGCTGCAGGACCCGGTCGAGCGTGTCCGCGCCTGCCGTATCGGCAAGTGCCTGCAGCTCGTCGAGGGACCACTCGGCCTCCTCCGTGGAGTCCGAACCGAACACCGCACCGACCAGGACCGCTCGCTCGCGATCGGGTCGGGTCTCGTGACCCGAAGAGGACCTCGTCAGGTGACGACACCCCTCAGACGCTCGACCCCTTCCTCAAGTCGATCGTCCGCAAGCGTGAGCGAGAAGCGAACGAAGCCCTCGCCGGTCGGGCCGTAGCCCGTGCCCGGCGCCACCACGATGTCGACCTCGTCGAGGAGGAAGGTCGTGAAGGTCTCGGAGGTGTGGCCTTCCGGCACCGGCACCCATACGTATATCGACCCACGAGGTGGTTCCACGACGATGCCCATCGACTTCAAACCGTCACAGAGGAGATCGCGTCGATGCTGGTAGCGCGCGATGGTCGCCTCGAGAACCTCCTGGGGGCCCTGCAGGGCCGCGATGCCCGCGCGTTGCAACGCATCGAAGATGCCGCTGTCGATGTTCGTCTTCAGTCGTTTGATCGCTTCGATCGCCTGGGGAGCTCCACACACCCAACCAACTCGCCACCCAGTCATGTTGTAGGTCTTCGACAGCGAATGGAACTCGACCGCGCAGTCCATCGCGCCGTCAACCTCGAGCACGCTGGGCGCCACGTAACCGTCGAACGTGATCTCGGTATAGGCCGCGTCGTGCGCCAGCAACAGATCGTGTGCGCGGCAGAACTGGACGGCGCGTTCGAAGAACTCTTTGTCCACCGTGGCCGAGGTTGGGTTCGACGGATAGTTGAGCCACATGACGGTGGAGCGCGCGAGGACCTCCGAAGGGATCGCTTCGAAGTCCGGGGTGAAGCCCCGCTCCGCGTCGAGAGGCATGAGATGCGCATCGCCACCGGCCAGGAGCGTCCCGGTCTCGTAAACGGGATAGCCCGGATCGGGGATCAGCGCAACCTGGCCGGGATCGACGAACGCGACCGGGAGGTGAAAGATCCCCTCCTTGGAGCCAACCAACGGTTGCACCTCTGCATCCGCGTCGAGTGACACCCCGAAGCGGTCGGCGTACCACTGGGCGATAGCCTCGCGGAACGAGGGCATCCCCGTGTAGGACGGATACCTGTGGGTGCCGGGGTCCCGGGCGGCCTCGGTCAGGGCGTCGATGATGTGGCCGGGGGTCGGCATGTCCGGATCCCCTACACCGAAGGAGATGATGTCGGCGCCCCGCGCCCGAGCCTCCGCGACCTTTCGATCGATCTCGGCGAAGAGATACGGGGGCAGCTTATCGATGCGACGTGCCGTCCTCACTCGTATTCCCTGGGATCGAACTCACCCACGAAGCTCTTCGTGACCGGACCGGTCATCAGGACGGGAACGGCGCTGGCCACTCCGCCCGTCCACTCGAGTTCGAGCTCACCTCCCGGAAGGGCCACCACGACGCGCTCGTTCGTGTCCCGCAAGAGGCGCGAGGCAACCGCCGCAGCGCAAGCTCCGGTGCCGCAGGCGAGCGTCTCACCTGCGCCGCGCTCCCAAACGCGCATGCGCACCCGATCGGGAGATTCGACCGTTACGAACTCGACGTTCGTCTTGTTGGGGAACATCTCGTGGTGTTCGATAGCCGGACCGATCGCCCCGACCGGGACCGCATCGAGGTCGTCCACGAACAGGGCCGCATGCGGATTGCCCATCGACAGGCATGCTGCTTCGACGACCTGGTCCTGCAGCTCGACCTTGGCGTGCAGCGCGTCCGGGCCATCCCACCGAACGGGGATCCCCGCCGGCAAGAAGATCGGGGCCCCCATGTCCACGCGTACGCGGCCATCCTCCAGGATCCACACCCGCTTGATGCCCGAGCGGGTGTCCACCTCGATCTCGTCGGCGTCGCTCATGCCTTCTTCCCGGGCGAATATCGCCAGGCACCTGATCCCGTTGCCGCACATCTCGCCGGTGGAGCCGTCCGAGTTCACGTAATCCATGAACAGAGCGGCGCCTCCGGTACCCGGTGCGACCCGGATGACCCCGTCTCCACCGATGCCGAAGTGGCGATCGCACAAGCGGCGCACGAACTCCCCCGACATCTGAAAGGAATCCTCGTGATCGGCGAGCATGATGAAGTCGTTCCCTATGCCGTGATATTTCGTGAATCTCATCCCGCTAGGTTAAAGCCAAAGAAGCACGCAGGAAGGCAACCACCTCTGTGGCGGTGTCCTCTCGCTCGGCGTCGAACCACACGATGCGAGGATCGGAGCGGAACCACGACTCCTGGCGCCGGGCGAACCGTTTGGTGGCTCGGACGATCGCCTCGCGGAGCTCCCGGCGCGGCGCCCCCGGGGATTCGAGGATCTGCCGGTAACCAAGAGCCTGCCGGGCCATGAGATTCGGCGAGTGCTGCTCCAGCCGCTCCACCTCCTCCAGCAACCCCCCATCGAGCATCGCATCGACCCGCCGTTCGATACGCTCGAACAGAACCTCCCTGGGTCGGGTCAGCCCCGCGACACCCAGCGTGTAGATGCTCTCGTACCTGTCCCACGCGTCGTTCGCGGAGAATCTCTTGCCCGTTACATGGATCACCTCGAGGGCACGGACGATGCGCCGGGCGTTGTGTGGCCCGATCCGCTCCGCAGCGACCGGGTCAAGCTCACGCAGCCGGTCGTGCAGCGCGGAGCTCCCCGACTCCTCGATCTCGGCTTCCAGAGCGCTCCTCACCTCGGGAGATCTCGGGGGGAACCGGAGGTCGTCCACCACCCCCCGGTTATATAGACCCGACCCCCCGACCAGCAGCGGCAGGCGACCCCGCTCGGTTATGTCTGCAACGGCAGCGCGGGACAGTCCCTGGAAGTCGGCGACCGAGACATCGTCCGACGGCTCGAACACATCGAGGAGGTGGTGAGGAACGGCTGCTCTTGACTTTTCATCCGGTTTCGCCGTGCCGATGTCCATCCCGCGATAGATCTGCATCGAGTCGATCGAGATGATCTCGGCGTTCAACTTCCCCGCAACCGCCACAGCGAGGTCCGTTTTGCCGACCGCGGTGGCTCCGACGATCGCCCCGACCTTGTACGGCACGATCAGTTACCGCGCTCAGCCGTCGCGACGAGATAGCCCACGCCGAAGGGCGCATCGTGGGCTCGGAGCCGTATGTCGGTCCCCTCGAACGCAGCGGCGAAAGCGGCGAGGGTTCCCGCGGCGCAGGAGCCCGCGACTCCGAGCTCGACCGCTAGGGCTCCAGACAGCCCCCCTCGTCCGAGATCGCCCACCAGCCGTTCCTCGACCTCAACGGCCTCCTTCACCTCTGTCAGAGGCGCGCGCGCGTTCAGGCCGGCGGACGTATTGCAGCTCGCTACGAACGCGAAACGCACCCCTCGCATCGTGGACAACGCTTCGGCGAAGCACCGGCCCTCGGCCGCGCTCTCCTCCATGGAGGCTCGGTCGAAAGAGCGCGTCTCCTCGAGTGAGGTCGCAACCACCGGGACGCTCGGGCACATGCACAACAACGGCACAAGGACCCCGTGGTCCACGCGACCGTCCAAGATCGGGCGACGCCAGGTCGACGACAGCCTCTCAACGGTCTCGTCATCGGTTGGATGCGTCGCCCGGATCCCGGGCAACCCGAACGCCTCCAGCGACCCCGCCGTAGTTCGGTACACCCCCGTCTCCTGTCCGTGGGGTGATAGGAGAACGATCGCGTCGATGTCCTCGAACTCGAGGCCGGCGATGGCCGCTCGCACCTCGGCCGTGCGCCCGGCGTTGGGGTCGCCGGATACCGCGGGAAGGAGAACCGGGGCGTGAGGCACTATCGCGCCGGCCACGCATCCTTCGAGGCGCGCGTCGATCGGGGGTCGAATCTCGGAGTTCACGGAGCCGTCAGCCGCAGGCGTCGCAGGCGGTCCCCGCGCCCACAAGGGGCAAGCTCAAACTCCGCCTCGCATCGCGACGCGGACCGTCGACGAGCTCGCCCTCGACGTGATGGGGGCGAGCGTCGATCACCCGGATCGTACGCAGCGATCCCTGAGTGGCTCCGTCATCAAGGAAGTGCACGAGCTTGTTCGTCCGCGTGCGCCCGCTGGCCCGACTTGGGTCCTTCTTGGAGGGCCCCTCGACAAGCACCTCGAACGTGTTGCCGAGCATCCGCCGGTTCGATTCGAGCGAGAAACCATTCTGCAGCGCGATCAAACGCTCGAAGCGTTCCTGAACCACTTCCTTCGGTAGGTGATCCGGCAGATCCGCGGCCGCCGTCATGGGCCGCGGCGAATACTGGAACGTGAAGGCCTGGTCATAGAGGGCCTCTTCGACCAGCGTCAGCGTGTCCTGGAACTCAGCTTCGGTCTCGCCGGGAAAGCCCACGATGATGTCCGTCGTGATGGCCACGCCGGGGATAGCGGCGCGGACCATCCGCACCTTCTCGAGATACGACGAGCGGGTGTAAGCACGCTTCATCCGCTTGAGGCACGAATCCGAACCCGACTGCGCGGGCAAGTGGATGTGCTCGCACACCGACGCGCACTCCGCCATGGCGGCGACCGAGTCGGCGCGGAAGTCCTTGGGATGAGGGCTCGTGAAACGGATGCGCTCGAGCCCTTCGACCCGGTCCAGAGCCCGGAGCAGCTTCGAGAACATGGGGGTGCCGTCGAGATCACGTCCGTACGAATTGACGTTCTGGCCCAGCAAGGTGACCTCGACCACCCCGTCCGCTACCAGGGACTCGACCTCGGCCACGATGTCGCCCAGGCGCCGCGACACCTCGCGGCCCCTGACGGCCGGCACGATGCAGAACGTGCACGAGTTATTGCAGCCGATCGAGATCGACACCCACGCGTGCCACGACGACATGCGCCGGCTCGGCAACGCCGACGGGAACACCTCGGTCTGTTCGAGGATCTCAAACGCCGGTCCGGCCGTGGACTCCCGCAGGAGTCGCGGCAGGCTGGCGAGGTTGTGGGTGCCGAGCACGACGTCCACGTACGGCGCCCGTCGCTGGATCGCATCCTTGTCCTTCTGCGCCAGGCATCCGCCCACGACGATCCGCAGGTCGGGACGAGTGTCCTTGAGAGCTTTCATGTGCCCGAGGTTCCCGTACAGCTTCTGGTCGGCGTTCTCACGGATACAACAGGTGTTGAACAGCACGACCGATGCGTCGTCCGGTTGCTCGACCCGGGCATAGCCCTCGGACTCCAACATGCCCGCCATCCGTTCGGAATCGTGCGCGTTCATCTGGCACCCGAAGGTGCGGATGTAGTACGTGGGACTCTGAACGCTCACCGAAAAAACCCTAGCACCGGGCCGTTGCGCTCAAGCGACTTGGTGCGACGTCTATTTGGCTAGGGCCGATGAGCGCAGTTCCCGGATCACCGTGATGCGGATCTGACCCGGGTACTGGAGCTCCTCCTCGACCTTCTTGGCGATATCGCGAGCGATGACCTCGGCCTGGAGGTCGTCCACGTTCTCCGGCTTGACCATGACCCTCACCTCGCGTCCGGCCTGCATCGCGTAAACCTTCTCGACGCCCTTGAACTCCATCGCTATGGCTTCCAGTCGCTCGAGGCGCTTGACGTAGGTCTCGAGAGTCTCGCGTCGGGCCCCCGGGCGTGCGCCGGAGATCGCGTCCGCGGTCTGTGTGATGACAGCCTCGATCGTGCGCTGCTCGACCTCGCCGTGGTGTGCCTCGATCGAGTGGCAGATCTCGGGTGCCTCGCCCAACCGGCGTGCGATCTCGGCACCGATCAGGGCGTGGCTCCCCTCGACCTCATGCGTTACCGCCTTCCCGATGTCGTGCAGCAGGGTTGACCGCTTGGCGAGCCGGACGTCGGTGCCGAGCTCCGACGCGAGCATCTCGGCGATGTGCGACGCCTCGACCACGTGCCTCAGGACGTTCTGTCCGTAGGACGTGCGGAACTTCAGACGGCCGAGGACCCTGACGAGCTCCGGATGCATGTCGGTGATACCGGCCTCGAGCACGGCCCACTCGCCGCCCTCGCGTATCTCGCGTTCGACCTCGGCCTTGGACTTCTCGTGCATCTCTTCGATGCGTGCCGGTTGGATGCGGCCGTCCCCGATGAGCTTCTCGAGGGTGAGGCGCGCCATCTCGCGCCGGATCGGGTCGAAGCACGAGAGCACCACTGCCTCAGGTGTGTCGTCGATCACGATATTGGTCCCGGTGGCCGCTTCGAGGCACGGATGTTGCGTCCCTCCCTGCCGATGATCCGCCCC
>JALZOM010000009.1 GCA_030913945.1 Actinomycetota bacterium | reverse complement strand
CGCCAGTCCCATCGGAGGGGGAACAGGATGGCGTCGAGCACGCGGATCAGGGCCGCGAACCCGGCGATCTTCGAGCCCGCCGCCATGAAACCCGTTACCGGGGATGGAGCCCCTTGGTAGGCATCTGGGGTCCAGGCATGGAAGGGAACCGCCGCGATCTTGAAGCCCAACCCGACGATGATCAGCCCCATCGCGAGAACCAGCAGACCCAGGTCCGTGGAGGGACCGGCGGAGGCGAACCGGAAGAGGCTGGCGGCTTCCGGGCCGGTCGAGTAGAGGTTGGTGGTTCCCACGGCTCCGTAGGCCAGCGCGATGCCGAACAGGAAGAACGCCGAGGAGAAAGCACCCAGCAGGAAGTACTTCATCGCGGATTCCTGAGCTTCGGTGGACCGTCTCTTGAACGCCACCAACACGTAAAGAGCTATCGAAAAGGTCTCGAGCGCGAGGAACATGACGATGAGGTCGGCTGCGGCAGCCATCAGCATCATGCCGGCCACGGCAAATAGGACCAGAGCGTAGAACTCGGACTCCTCGAGACGGTCCCGAGTGAGGTAGTCCCGACCGAGCCACACCGTGAGCAAACCGAAGACGGCCAATGACACCTTCACGAACGTCGCGAAGTTGTCCAGGGCGATCATCCCGGACAGTTGCAAGTCGTTCACATCCCACACGATCACCGCCAGCGCACCTGCGACGACCAATCCGAGGGTGGCGAGATAGGGCAGGTACCAGGTGCTGAAGCGGTCACCGAGCACCGCGTGAACGACGAGGATCACCAGTGCCGCGACGGTCAGGGCGATCTCGGGTGCGATGCCCGCCAGTTCGATCCTGGGGATGTCCATCTCCATCAGGGGCCCTCCGCCACGCCGCCCTCGGGCACCACCGACGACTGCTTCAGTTGTTGCACCAGACGCTCCGCCGAAGGCTCGATGCGATCGAGGAACGGCTTGGGGTAGACACCGATGAAGATGATGAGCGCCACGATGGGGGCAAGCATGACGAGCTCGCGAACGTTGAGGTCCGCCATCGCTCGGTTCGCTTCGGTCGCCGGCTCACCGTGAAAGACGCGCTGGTACGCCCACAGCAGATAGATCGCCGCGAGAACGATGCCGAATGCAGCGGGTATCACCCACCATCGGTAGCCGAAGAAGGTCCCGACCAACACCAGAAACTCGCCCACGAAACCGTTCAGCGCCGGCAGCCCCAGTGATGACAAAGCGACGAGCAAGAACACACCCGCCATGATCGGCACCGAGCGAGCGAGGCCTCCATAGTCCGCGATCAAACGCGTGTGCCGCCGGTCGTAAAGCGCGCCCACAAGCATGAACAAAGCACCGGTAGAGAGGCCATGATTCACCATCTGCAGGATCCCTCCGCTCATGCCCTGCAACGTCCCGACGAACATGCCGAGAACGATGAACCCCAGATGCGCCACGGACGAGTAGGCGATCAGCCGCTTGAGATCCTTCTGCACGAGGGCGACGAGGGCCCCATAGAGGATGCCGATGACAGCGAGCGTCATCACCAACGGGACGAGCTCGCGCGCCGCATCGGGAAAGAACGGGATCGCGAACCTGATGAGTCCGTACGCCCCCATCTTCAGCAGCACGGCCGCCAGCATCACCGAGCCCGCCGTCGGCGCCTCGGTGTGCGCGTCCGGGAGCCACGTGTGCAGCGGTACCAGTGGAACCTTCACAGCGAAAGAGGCGAAGAAGGCCAAGAACAACAACCTCTGAGTATCGAGCGCAAGAGGGGTTCCCAACAGCTCCTGGTAATCGAAGGTCGGGTTATCGCCGGCCGCGAAGTAAAGGAACAGGATGCCCGCGAGCATCAACAGCGAACCCACCAGCGTAAAGAGGAAGAACTTCATGGCGGCATAGATACGGCGGTCGTACCCCCACATGCCGATAAGGAAGTACATAGGGATCAGCGTGGCTTCCCAGAACAGATAGAACACGAACATGTCGAGGGACGAGAACACCCCGGTCATCCCCGTCTGTAGGGCCAGCAGGAAGATGAAGTATGCCTTGGCTCGTCTGGTTATGGACCAGGAAGCCAGGACCGCCAGCGGCATCAAGAAAGTCGTCAGCAAGACCATCCAGAGGCTGACGCCGTCGATCCCCGTCTTGTACCCAACACCCCATTCGGGGATCCAGCTGAGAGAGGTCGTCAACTGGAACCCGGGTGTCCCGGCGTCGAAAGCGACCAGGATCCCGAGTGAGAGCAAGAAGGTCACGATCGTCGAAGCGAGGGCGACCAGTCGCAGCGTGCTCAGGTTCCTCGAGGGTACGATCGCAACGGCCACAGCTCCCACGAGCGGAGCGAAGATGGCGACGTCGAGCCACGAAAGGTCCATCACGTCAGGGCCCGCGCCATCAAGAGAGAAAAGATCACCACGGCCCCCAGCAGGAACATGACGGCGTAGTTGCGCACGTATCCGGTTTGGAGTTTGCGCATCGACTCAGCACCAGAGGCGATTACCTTTCCGACTCCGTTGACGACACCGTCGACGATGCGCGCATCCACCACGCGCGAGGAGAAATCGGCGAAGGCCTTGCCAGGTAGAACGATCCCGCGACCGTAGATGTCATCCACGTAGAACTTGTTGCCGGCGACCGCTACGAGAGGACGCACACCGGGCCGGGCCAGGAGATGGCGACGGCGCTCGGCGCCGTCTCCCCGGAGATACAGGAAGTATGCGGCAGCGATCCCAAGGATGGCGACCACGACCGCGGCCCCCGGCAACAGCCACGCGCCCAACCCCTCCGGCACGTGTCCCTCCCCGACGACGGGCTCCAGGAAGTGCTCGAGAGTGAGCGCCCCGGGGAGATTGATGATCCCTCCGATCACCGACAGCACTCCGAGTGGAACGAGTGCAGCAGCCATGGTCATCGGAGCATCGTGAGCGTGGGTTCCCTCGGGCTCCACGAGCCCACCCTCGAAGACGCGGAAGTAGAGCCGGAACATATAGAAGGCGGTCAGAACCGCCGTCACGGTTCCGATGGCCCACAGGCCGTACTGGCCGTCGACCCAAGCCGACGCGAGGATCGCATCCTTGGAGAAGAAACCAGCGAACGGCGGGATCCCGGAGATGGCGAGGCACCCCGCAGCGAAGGTCCAGCCAACGATCGGCATCGCCTTGCGGAGCCCTCCCATCCTCCGCATGTCGGCCTCGCCGTGGAAGGCGTGCATGATCGCGCCGGCTCCCAGGAACATCAACGCTTTGAAGAACGCATGCGTCACGAGGTGAAAGATCCCAGCCGAATATGCCTGCACCCCGTGGGCCAGGAACATGTAGCCGAGCTGCGAGATCGTCGAGTACGCGAGGACTCGCTTGATGTCGAATTCCGTAGCGGCCATGAGAGCCGCCCATAACGCGGTCAGCGCGCCGATCCATCCGACCACGGCAAGTGCGGTGCCACCCGACGCCTCGAACACGGGTGACAACCGGGCGACCATGTAGACGCCGGCCGTCACCATCGTGGCCGCGTGGATCAAAGCCGATACCGGCGTGGGTCCCTCCATCGCATCCGGGAGCCAGACGTAAAGCGGGATCTGTGCGCTCTTGCCGGTGGCACCCCCGAACAGCAACAGAGAGGCGATGGTTGCGATGCCCGCGGTCATCGCCCCCGCCTGTTCGTTGACGGTTCCAAGGGTCAAGCTGCCGGCCGTGCCGGCCAGCAGCAAGATCCCGAGCAAGAAAGAGAAGTCTCCGATGCGGTTCACGATGAACGCCTTCTTGGCTGCGTTGGCCGCCGCAGGCCGCTCGAACCAGAAGCCGATCAGCAGGTACGAGCAAAGACCGACGGCCTCCCACCCGACGTACAAGAGCAGAAGGTTGTCGGCCAGAACGAGCAGCAACATCGAAGCGGCGAAGAGGTTGAGGTAACCGAAGAAGCGGGAATATCGGACCTCGTCGGCCATGTAACCGATCGAATAGATGTGGATGAGGGTGCCCACGCCGGTGACAACCAGCACCATGACGATCGACAGCTCGTCCACCAATAACGTCGCGCTGGCGTCGAAGCTCCCGACGGATATCCAGTCGAAGAGCTTGAGAGTGGCACTGCGAGCCCCATGCTCCGCGCCCAGTAGATCGAAGAACGAGATGACACCGAGGAAGAACGACGCACCGATCGCCGACGAAGCCACGATGCCCGACCAGCGACCGGTGCGGCGCCCGACCAGCAACAGGACGATCGCGCTCAGAAGGGGCAGGCCGACGATCCAGCCGGCCAGCTGGGCGTGAGTCGCTCCGGCTTCGGCGACGATCAACACATCACCACCTCAAGAGGTTGACGTCGTCGACGTCCGACGAACCCCGGTTCCGCGAGATCAACAGGATGATCGCAAGTCCCACCACGACCTCGGCGGCGGCGACCACGAGGACGAAGAACACCAACACCTGCCCATCGACATGCCCCCACATGCGCGCGAACGTGACGAAGGCCAGGTTCACGGCATTGAGCATCAGCTCGACGAACATGAAGATGACGATGGCGTTCCTTCGGATCAGCGCGCCGAC
>JALZOM010000001.1 GCA_030913945.1 Actinomycetota bacterium | reverse complement strand
CCTATCACCGACGGGAACCAGCAAGACGCGCCTCGCGGTCGGATGCGTGCGGCGGACCTCCCCAAGCAGTTGCGTACCGGTTGTTCCAGACAGATACTCTTCGGCGAACACGAGTGCCACTCCACGGTTCTCGACGCGCGCCCTGTCCAGGAAACTCAGGGTCGCTTCCGGTGAGGTCTCGCACTTCACGACGTAATCGGAGCCGTATCGCCGGTTCAGCTCGTCCGCCGTTCGGCGAAGCGAATCGGCGTCGTTATCCACGACAAGGATGAGGGGACGATGGTCGACCTGCATGCCCAGAGCCTAGTGAGACCCCCGCGCCTAAGCAATGCCGGGCGAGCACGAGATGTAGCCGAAAGTCCGTGAGAACATGGTCGGTACCGCTGCGTTCTCCTCTATCGGAGGTGGTTTCCGTGATCTTCAACCGTCAGCCGAACAAGTTGCCCACCCCCGACCAGGCCCTTCCTGGCCGGAACGCCCCCGGTTTCCCCATCCCCGAGATCCACGCTGTGAATGGTGCGCGGATCACGCCGCCGTGGCCCGAGGGGGCCGAAACCGCAGTGTTCGGCCTCGGTTGCTTCTGGGGAGCCGAGCGCCTGTTCTGGAACCTCCCCGGTGTCATCACTACCGCGGCGGGATATGCCGGCGGGATCTCTCCCCATCCCACCTATGAGGAGGTGTGCAGTGGGCGAACCGGTCACGCCGAAGTGGTGCTGGTCGTCTTCGATCCACAGCGCATCTCGTTCGACGATCTTCTCAAAGTCTTCTTCGAGGAGCACGACCCGACCCAGGGGATGCGTCAGGGCAACGATGCCGGTACCCAGTACCGGTCCGCGATCTATTACGAGAGTGACGAGCAGGGTCGCCACGCACAAGCCGCGCGGGATCGTTACGCGGACGCCCTCGAAAAGAGAGGCCTCGGTCCCGTCACCACCGAGATAGCTCCCGCCGGTCCCTTCTATTACGCGGAGGAGCATCACCAGCAGTACCTGCACAAGATCCCGAATGGATACTGCGGGCTGGCGGGGACGGGCGTTGCGTGTCCCGCTCCAGCCGGCGTCGCTGCGGGTGAGGCTGGGGCACACGGGTAGCGGGCGGCGCTTCTTCGCGTACGGCCTGGCGGGGTGGTGCGCCGAGGTCGCCTTCACCGGGGTGCACGACTTCTTGCGATCGCGCGACCCTCGACTTCCCTCGCGCACCAGTCTCTGGATGCTTCCCATCTACGGTCTCGCGTCGCCCTTGTTCGAGCCGCTTCACGAAGCGTTGCGTGGGAAGCCCGTGGTCCTGCGAGCCGCCGCCTATGGATGCGGCTTCATGTCCGTTGAATACGCAACCGGTTCGCTCCTCCGTCGCCTGATCGGTGAAGCTCCGTGGGACTACTCGGACGCTGCCATGCAGGTCGATGGGCTCGTGCGACTTGACTATCTCCCCCTGTGGGCAGCGGCGGGGCTTGCCGCGGAAAGACTGCACGACGCGCTCCAGGGCCGGCCTTCGTCTTTCACCCCGGCACGTGAACCGGTCGCCTGAGCCGAGCGGTTGAAGGGGTCGCCGAGTGCGCGTAGCCGTCATCGGCCACATCGAATGGATCACCTTCTTACGGGTGGACAGGGTGCCGGCCCCCGGCGAGATCGTGCACGCCCAGGCAGGCCTCGAGATGCCGGCCGGAGGGGGCGGCGCGACCGCAGTTCAGCTGGCGAAGCTCGCCGACGAAGTTCATCTCTTCACAGCCCTTGGGGATGACGACCTTGGCAAGCGGTCGATCGACGCGCTAGGAGAACTGGGCTTGCAGGTCCATGCGGTCTTTCGTCCCGAGCCCACGCGCCGCGCCGTCGTTCATATCGACTCCGATGGAGAACGGACCATCACGGTCGTCGGAAACAGGATGGGTGTTCACCACGGCGATCCGGTCCCTTGGGACGAGTTGAAACACATGGATGCGGCGTACTTCTGCGCCGGCGACGAGGCGGCTCTACGAGCGGGGCGCGAAGCAAGAGTTCTCGTGTCCACCGCGCGCGTGCTTCCGACAGTGATCTCCTCGGGCGTCCAGCTCGACGTGGTCGTCGGGAGCGACGCCGACCCGGGCGAGCGCATGAACAAGTCGGACTTCCCCTTGGTTCCAGATCTCCTGGTCTGGACGCGCGGTGCACAGGGGGGTCGGTGGAGCACGGGCAAGGGCGACACCGGGCGTTTCGATGCGCCCCCACTTAGCGGTGAAGTGAGGGATCGTTACGGGGCAGGAGACGGCTTCGTGGGCGGTTTGACCTATGCGATGACGACGGGGGCGAAACTCAAGGCCGCGCTCGGGTTCGCCGCAGCCTGCGGAGCCGCAGCCCTCGGCGGCAACGGGCCTTACGAGACCCAACTCACACGCTTGGACCCCGCCTTTCAAGCGTTGCAGGATCGCCTGAGCTCCAACTGACACGAAACGGAGCCTCGCCGTGCGTGTGACAATCCTTCGATGTCTTTGAAATATCGCGTGGGCGGCGTCGATCTCATCGAGCATGAGTTTTCCGTCCCGCTCGACCACAGCCGGCCCCACTCCGAGCTCATCACTGTGTTCGTGCGCGAGGTAGCAGCTTTCGACGGCCGGGACCGCCCTTACCTCGTCTTCTTCCAGGGGGGGCCCGGATCCGAAGCACCCCGTCCCACGCGAAATCCGAACGGACCGGGCTGGCTGGATCGCGCTCTGGAGGACTTCCGCGTCCTCCTGCTCGACCAGCGAGGCACGGGCCGCTCGAGCCCGGTCGGCTCCCTTCCCGGGATGGATCCCCAGGCTCAGGCGGAACACCTCACGCTTTTCCGAGCCGATTCCATCGTGCGGGATGCCGAGTACATACGAGCCGAGATGGACGTGGATCGCTGGAGCATCCTGGGCCAGAGCTTCGGGGGTTTCTGCGCCACAACGTACCTATCCATCGCTCCTGGGGGATTGCATGAAGTCTTCATCACCGGAGGGGTCCCGCCTGTAGAGCGGCATGTGGACGACGTCTACCGCGCGACCTACGACCGAGTGCGGGACAGGACCAGGCGCTTCTACGAGCGGTACCCCGAGGATCGACGTCGCGTCGTGGACCTCCACCGCCATCTCGAAGACGAGGACGTTCGACTCCCGTCCGGCGACCGGCTTACCTGGAGGCGATTCCGCCAGGTCGGAAGCGCTCTCGGCATGAGCGACGGCGCCGAACACCTCCACTACTTGCTCGAGCTTCCCTTCGACTCCCCCGCCTTCCTGCACGACGTTGAAGCAAGAACGATGTTCGCGCGCGATCCCCTCTACGCGGTCGTTCACGAGGCCTGTTACGCCGACGGCTACGCGACGCGCTGGTCCGCCGAGCGGGTCATGCCCGACGATCTCAATTCGCCGGAATCTTTCACCGGCGAGCACGTGTATCCGTGGATGTTCGACGATTACAGTGGTCTAGGGCCGTTGCGCGAGGCCGCGCACCTGATCGCCGACCACGCGTGGCCGTCGTTGTACGACGCGGACCAATTGCGCGCAAACGAGGTGCCCTCGGCGGCGGCGATCTACGTCAACGACCTATACGTGGAACGCCAGTTCTCGGAGGAAACCGCGAGCCTCATCCCGAACCTGCGGCCCTGGATCACGAACGAATATGAACACAACGCGCTGAGGATCGACGGTGGTCGAGTGCTCGACCGGTTGATCGACCTGGCGCGCGAGCGGATCTAGGCAACCCTTGCCCCCGCCGGACGGCGTCGCCTCCGGCCTAGGAGCACGCGCAGACAACCTACCGGCGGGAGCGCACGGGCTGTCCCAAGCCGAGGTAGCCGAGCGGCGGCGGCTCGGACAGGTCAACGACGTTCCGGCCACGAGCACCCACTCGGTCCCCCAGATCCTCCGCGCCAACATCTTCACCCCTTTCAACGCGTTGCTGGGGGGGTTGCTCGCCATCATCCTCGTGGTCGGTCCTCTGCAGGACGCGCTGTTCGGTCTCGTCCTCATCGCCAACAGCCTCACAGGGATAATTCAGGAGCTCCGGGCCAAACGAGCCCTCGACCATCTGACGGTCGTCAACGCCCCGAAGGCGCGCGTCGTGAGGGATGGAAGCATCATCGAGGTACCGCTGGCGGAGGTGGTTCTGGACGACGTACTCGAGGTCCGTTCGGGCGATCAGGTGGTCGTCGATGCGATCGTGGCGGAGAGCCGGGGACTCGAAGTCGACGAATCCTTGCTTACTGGTGAATCCGACCCGGTGACCAAGGCCGACGGGGACCGGACGCTTTCGGGCAGCTTCGTGGTGGCGGGTGATGCGCGGATCAAAGCAGAGCTGGTGGGTCGCGAGGCGTACGCGCAACGACTAACCGAGGAAGCCCGCAAACTCACGAGGGTCAACTCCGAGCTCAGATCTGGACTGGACCGGATCATCCGGTTGGTGGCGTGGGCGATGCTGCCCACGGCCGCCCTGCTTCTGTACAGCCAGATCTCCTCCCATGCCCGGGTGACGAACGCACTGCGCGGGACCGTGGCCGGCGTCGTGGCGATGGTCCCGGAGGGCCTGGTTCTCCTCACGAGCGTTGCGTTCGCGGTCGGAGTCGTGCGACTGGCACGGAGAAAGACACTCGTGCAGGAGCTGGCGGCCGTGGAAACCCTGGCGCGCGTCGACGTCATCTGTGTGGACAAGACCGGCACGCTGACGACCGGAGAGATCTCCGTCGACGATGTCGACCACCTGCAAGAGCAGGGAGAGAACATCTCCGCGCTCGGCGCTCTTGCTGCCGTAGATCCAAACCCCAACGCGACGCTCCTGGCGGTGCGAGAAGCCTGGCCGGTTGCGCCTTGGGATCCCCAGGAGGTCGTGCCTTTCTCCTCTGCTCGCAAGTGGAGTGCTGCGCGTTTCGAGGATCACGGAACGTGGGTGATCGGCGCGCCCGAGATCCTAGTCGCGAGCATCGACGAAACCGCATCGGCCCAGATCCGGAGAAAGATCGAGGCGCACGCAACGACCGGACGGCGGGTTCTCCTGCTGGCCCGCTCCGCTCCCATCGTCGATGAAACCCTGCAGGGTGCCATCGAACCCCGCGCCATCGTCACCCTCGTCGACCGCATGCGGCCCGACGCCGCTGCCACGATCGCCTACTTCGATGCACAGGGGGTGGCAGTCAAGGTCATCTCCGGCGACCATCCGCGCACGGCCGCCGCGATCGCAGCGCGCGCTCGCGTCCCGGATGCCGCCAACGCCGTGGATGCGCGCGACCTCGAAGACGACCCGAGTGGTCTTAGAGAAACGCTCGAGCGAAACGCCGTGTTCGGCCGCGTCACTCCGCATCAGAAGAGAGCAATGGTCAAGGCGTTGCAAGCCGGAGGGCACGTCGTCGCGATGACGGGAGACGGTGTCAACGACGTGCTGGCCCTAAAGGACGCCGACATCGGGATCGCGATGGGAGCGGGTAGTTCGGCATCTCGTGGGGCGGCCCAACTGGTGCTGCTCGACAACTCGTTCGCCTCGCTTCCCGCCGCAGTCGCAGAAGGACGGCGCGTGATCAACAACATCGAACGCGTGGCGAACCTATTTCTGACCAAGACCATCTATTCGATGATCCTCGCCCTTGCGATCGCTGCGGCCAGCCTTCCGTTTCCGTTTCTGCCTCGCCATCTGACGCTGATCGGGAGCCTCACGATCGGCATCCCGGCGTTCTTTCTCGCCCTGGTCCCGAACCGTGAGCGCGCGAGAAGCGGATTCGTCGACCGGGTCCTGCGCTTCGCGATCCCCGTCGGCGTACTCGCGGCCTCGGCCACATTCGTCGGCTACTACGTCGCGCTCCAACGAGACGACGTGTCATTGGACGAAAGCAGAACGACAGCCACCATCATCCTCATGTCACTAGGACTACTCGTGTTCGCCGACCTGGCAGGGACCCTCGGAGTTTGGCGCGTCCGACTCGTGGGGGCGATGGTGGCACTGTTCCTGGCGGTGCTGTTGGTGCCTCCGTTCACGCGCTTCTTCGCCGTCGAGATGCCGCCTCCGATGGTCGCAGGGATGATCGCCGTCGTCGTCGCGGTCACCTATCCCCTGATGCATCTGTCCCGCGATCTGGTCACACGTCGGGTGGAGGCTCGACGCGTGCGATCGGTTGAGGCCGGCGCGACGACAGGAAGGGTCGTGGATTAGGATGTCGATCACGCCGCACTCACCCAAGGAGGCTGCTGGATGACGGAAACACGCACGCTCGCAGACGACGAGATCCGCACCGAGTGGCCCGATGGAAGCGCCGCCCAGGGTCCGAATGCCAAGGCCGACGATGACGACGATGACGGCACCGACACCGACTCGACGGATACCGATGCATCTGACGATGACGGCACCGACACCGGCGACGACGACTAACAGCAGTCCCCGCAGATCTGAACCACGCCGAAGCTCTCGATCGCTGCGTAGGTGACGCCCGTACCTTCCTGAACGAGTACTGGGCAAAGGCGCCTCTATACCGTGCGGCCACGAGTCCCGATGCCTTCGACGACCTGCTCACTCTGGACGATGTGGACAGGGTGCTCACCGAGCGTGGCTTGAGGTACCCGGCTCTGCGTCTCGTGAAGGACGGGCAGACCCTGTCGCCCGAAACCTACACGAAGACCGTTCGCATGCAATCTCGTCGGGTGGACGACGTCATCGATGCGGCGCGTGTCTACGCACACTTCGGCGACGGTGCGACCATCGTGTTGCAAGCGTTGCACCGCTACTGGGAGCCGCTTTTCCACTTCTGTCGCGAGCTCGAGACCGCCTTGACGCATCCCGTTCAAGTCAATACCTACCTGACGCCCCCGCGAGCGCGAGGACTCGACGTCCACTACGACACCCACGATGTCTTCGTATTGCAGGTGTCGGGCTCGAAGATGTGGAAGGTGTACGGCTCGGCCGTAGATCTCCCGCTCGCCAACCAACACCGCCGGGGAAGAAGCTTCCCCGATCCCGGCAGCCCCCAGATCGACGTCGAGCTCAAACCGGGAGGCTGCCTATACATCCCACGCGGTTTCCTACACTCGGCGGAAACCGCTCGGAGCGAATCAACTCACATGACCGTGGGGATCCTCGTTTACCGCTGGATGGACGTGCTGAAGTCGGTGCTGGACAGCGCCGGTGACGAGCTGTTCATGCGGGAAGCACTGCCGCCCGGTTTCGCGCACGATCCCGAAGCCCTAGCGCGTGAGATCCCCAACAAGCTCGCCGAGGTCTCACGGTGGCTCAAAGAGCAGGACCCGCTTGCCACGGCGGGAGCATTCTCGGACAGGTTCTGGGAAGGACGGCCCCCGCTCCTCACCGGTCAGCTCCGCCAAGTACTGGATCTCGACGAGATCCAGGATGCTTCGCTCGTGCAGCAGAGAAAAGGTGCCGTCTGCAAGCTGAAGCGCGAGGCCGACGACGTGGTCGTTATCCTCGGCGACCGGCGCCTGCGCATGCCGGCGCACGCAGCTCCGGCTCTCGAGAAGATCCTCGAGGGGGCCGAGATCGAAGTTGGTGATTTGGACGCTGGGCTCGATAGCGAGAGCAGGATCGTTCTCGTCCGCAGACTCATCACGGAAGGCCTGGTGGAACAGCTCCCTCGTGCTTGATCAGACACCTTGCGCCGACGTCTCCCGCGCACAGGGGGAACCCTTGCTCGGTACCGCATCCCGCGTGCGAAAC
>JALZOM010000151.1 GCA_030913945.1 Actinomycetota bacterium | reverse complement strand
CGTCACCAGGGCGAGCGTCCGCAATGCGGGACTGATGTCCGCCTCCTCGGGCCGATCCGAGTTCACCATCTTCAGACTGAAGAAGCGCCACTCGATGTCGAGGTCCCGAACTCGCGACGCCTCTCGGATCCATTTGGACGTCTGCCAGGCCCACGGGCACGCGGGATCGAAGTGAAACCTGACGGCCAGTCTCATTCTTCCTCCGAGGTCGTGCCCAGCGCCCACCGCTTCGGGGCGATGAGATCGTCGGCCGTCGCGGGCCCCCAGGAACCCTGCTCGTAGGGGTGCAGGGGAGGTGGATCCGACAGCACGTCCGCGATCAGCTCCCAGGTTCGTTCTATGCCGTCGCCTCGAGTGAACAAGGTCCTGTCGCCCAACATCACGTCGTGGATCAACCTTTCGTAGGCCTCGATCAATTGGGATCCGAACGAACCCTCGTACTTGAACACCATGCTCGCTGGGGCAAGCTCGATCTCGGGACCCGGCTTCTTCGCTAGAAAGGTAAGGGTGATTCCCTCGTCGGCTCCCAGCTCCAACGTGAGGTGATCCTGGTCGAACCATTTGATCGGAGCCTCGCGAAACATCTGGCGGGGGGGTTCACGGAAAGCGAGCGTGACGCTCTGGCGCGACACCGCCATCCGCTTGCCCGTGCGCAGATAGAAGGGAACGCCCGCCCAGCGCCAGTTGTCGATGCAAACCTTCGCCGCGATGAAGGTATCGGTACCCGAGTTGGAGGCCACACCCTCCTCGTCGCGATAGCCAGAGTATTGACCTCGCACGATCTGATCTTGCTCAAACGGCATGATCGATTCGAAAACCTTGACCGTTTCGTCCGTCAATGGCTTGGGTGCGAACGTCGTCGGTGGCTCCATGGCGACGAGCGCAAGCACCTGGAGCAGATGCGTAACGACCATGTCCCGTAACGCCCCCGTGGGTTCATAGAAGGGGGCACGTTGCCCCACTCCCAGTTCCTCGGGCACATCGATCTGTACGTGATCGATGTGATCACGGTTCCAGATGGGTTCGAACATCCCGTTCGCGAACCGCAGCGCCAGGATGTTCTGAACCGATTCTTTTCCGAGGAAGTGATCGATGCGATAGACCTGCTCTTCATCGAGGACGTTGTGAACGGTCTTCGACAGCTTCTGGAACGATCTGAGATCGCTCCCGAATGGCTTCTCCACGACCACACGGGTCCGGTCGGCGAGGTTGATCTCCCCGATGCCTCGGATGATGGTGCCGAACGCCGCCGGGGGAACGGCCAGGTAGAACAGTCGCTGAGGATCCCCCCCTAGCTCAGTCTCAGCCTTCTCGACGGCCTCCAGCACCGGCTCCGGCTCGTCGGGGTTGAACTCGTGGGATACGTAGGAGAGCCGGCGAGCGAACACCGGCCACCGTTCATCCGCGTCGAGGTTCTCCGAGCGGCCGAATACGGATATCGCATCGTGTGCGAAGTTGACGAACTCGCGGTCCGTTAGCTCGCTTCGGGAGTTCCCGATGATGCGGTAATCCTTCGGCATCAAACCCTCGGAGTCGAGGTGAAAAAGAGCCGGCAGCAGCTTGCGCCGTGCGAGGTCGCCATTCGCACCGAAGATGACGATGACGTGGTCCGGCGGGATCAGGTGATCGCTCATGCCTCTCTTTACCACCGACGGGAGGGCCGACGGACCGGACTAGCGCCCGGCCGAATATCATCGAGTCAACCCATCAGGGAGGCTCTATGACGATCACGAACGGCTCCTCGAACCCCTTCGAGGCGCGACGCACACTATCCACCCGCTCCGGGGACCTCACTTACTTCAGTCTGGAAGCACTTGCCGATCAGGGCTTGGCCGATCTCGAACGGATCCCGGTCACGGTAAAGATCCTGCTCGAGAACCTTCTGCGGACCGCTCGCACCGAACATGCCTCGGAGGAAGACGTGACCGCTCTCGCCGGCTGGGGCCGGGGGGCCGTCGAAGAACGAGAGTTCCCATACTCCCCGGCGCGCGTCATCCTTCAGGACTTCACGGGGGTACCGGCCGTGGTTGATCTGGCCGCGATGCGCTCGGCGATCGATCGCGCTGGTGGCGACGCCTCCCGGGTGGATCCCCTCGTTCCGGTGGATCTGGTCGTAGATCATTCGGTTCAGGTCGATGCGTTCGGAACCGACGGCGCCTTCAAGATCAACGTCGATAGAGAGTACGAGCGGAACCACGAGCGCTACTCGCTTCTGAGATGGGCCCAGCAGGCGTTTGCCGGCTTCCGGGTGGTGCCGCCGGGTATGGGGATCGTTCATCAGGTGAACCTCGAGTACCTCGCCAGCGTCGTGCGGACGATCGACGAAGACGGCGCGAAGGTCGCGGTGTTCGACACCCTGGTCGGCACGGACTCGCACACCACCATGATCAACGGCCTTGGCGTTCTCGGATGGGGCGTCGGGGGCATAGAAGCCGAAGCTTCGGTACTGGGTCAGCCCATGCCGCTGATGACCCCGACGGTTGTCGGCTTCAAGATGACCGGGACCCTACAGGTCGGCGTTACGGCAACGGACCTCGTACTCACGATCACCGAGATGTTGCGCAAGCACGGCGTCGTCTCGAAGTTCGTCGAGTTCTACGGCCAGGGCCTGTCGAATCTGAAAGTCGCGGATCGCGCCACCATCTCGAACATGTGCCCCGAGTACGGGGCGACCGCTGCCCTCTTCCCCGTGGACGAACAGACGCTCGAATACATGCGGCTCTCTGGCCGGAAGGACGAACAACTCGAACTCGTGGAGAGTTACGCGAGGGTCCAGGGCATCTTCCGGACCGATGAAACGCCCGATCCAGTTTTCAGCGAGACCCTCGAGCTCGACCTGTCCGCCGTCAGGCCGAGCGTGGCCGGCCCCCGCCGGCCGCAGGATCGCGTCACCATCGACCGCATCTGGCACAGCTTCGCCGAGGTGTACGGAGACGAGGTGGCCGGCGGCAACGAAGGGGTCGAAGTGAAGCTTGCCGGCGGCGACGTGGAGCATCTCAAGCATGGCTCGGTCGTTATCGCGGCCATCACGAGCTGCACGAACACGTCGAACCCCTCGGTCATGCTCGGGGCCGCGCTACTCGCCAAGAATGCAGTGGATCGCGGACTCATGACGAAACCGTGGGTGAAGACGAGCACCGCCCCCGGCTCGCGTGTGGTCACGCGCTACCTCGAGGACGCGAACCTCATGCCCTACCTCGAGAAGCTCGGCTTCCATGTGGTCGGCTACGGATGCACGACCTGCATCGGCAACTCCGGTCCACTACCCGAGGCCGTGGCCGAGGTGGTCGAGGCGAACGATCTGGCGGTCGTCTCGGTTCTATCGGGTAATCGCAACTTCGAGGGACGCATACATCCGCAGGTAAAGGCCAGCTATCTGGCGTCGCCGCCGCTCGTCGTTGCGTACGCACTGGCGGGCACCGCGGACATCGATCTTACGAAGGACCCGATCGGTCGCGATTCGGAGGGAAAGGATGTCTTCCTCGAAGAGTTGTGGCCCTCGCCGGAAGAGATCTCGAAGTCGATGGAGGCAGTCAACTCTGAGCTCTTTCACGAGGAGTACGCCAAGATCTTCGACGGCAACGAGAACTGGCAGAACCTCCCCTCGCCGGAGGGAGTCCTCTACGATTGGGATCCGGCGTCTACCTATGTACGCGAACCGAGTTTCTTCGAGGACCTCGGCGAGGAGCCACCCCCGGCGCGTGACATCGAGGATGCCCGCGTTCTTGCTTACGTGGGGGACTCCGTCACCACCGATCACATCTCCCCCGCCGGATCCATCGCGCCGAAGTCCCCTGCGGGGAAGTATCTGATCGAGCACGACGTTGAGCCGCGTGACTTCAACAGTTACGGATCTCGGCGGGGCAATCACGAAGTGATGGTGCGAGGCACCTTTGCGAACATCCGACTTCGTAACAAGCTCGCTTCGAAGGAGGGCGGTTGGACGACACTCCTTCCCGATGGCGAGGAGATGACGATCTACGATGCCTCGACCCGCTACATCGAGCAGGGCACACCGCTGATAATCCTGGCCGGAAAGGAATACGGATCCGGGAGCTCACGCGACTGGGCTGCGAAAGGTGCGCGGTTGCAAGGCGTCCGGGCGGTTCTCGCGGAGAGCTTCGAGCGCATCCACCGCAGCAACCTTGTGGGCATGGGCATCCTGCCGCTTCAGTACAAGGACGGCGAGACCGCCGACTCCCTAGGGCTCGACGGTAAGGAGACCTACACCATCACCGGTGTGGCCGAAGGTTTGGCTCCCCACTCCGACCTCGAGGTGAAGGCGACCAAGGATGACGGCACCGACGTCGCCTTCAGCGCGGAATGTCGCATCGACTCCGCAGTCGAGATGAGCTATTACACGAACGGCGGCGTCCTGCAGATGGTCCTCCGGCGGATGCTGCAAGAGGCGTAGTCCCCTCGCAGGCGTGGCTCATGCCCGAAACGCCTACCGCTTCGAGTACTGCGGTGCCTTGCGAGCTTTCTTGAGCCCGTACTTGCGGCGCTCCTTCTCACGCGCGTCGCGCGTTAGAAACCCCGCCTTCTTGAGGGCGGGACGCAGATCGGGATCGAGGTCGGTGAGCGCTCGAGTGATCGCATGCCGGAGCGCGCCGGCTTGACCACTGATGCCACCGCCTTCGACCTTTGCGAAGATGTCGTAGCGGCCCTCGGTGTCCGTGAGGCGCAGGGGCTCGGACAAGATCATGCGATGTGTTTGGCTGGGGAAGTAATCCTCGAGAGGGCGGCCGTTGATCTCCCATCGACCGCTGCCCTCCAGGATGCGAACACGGCAAACGGCCTCCTTGCGACGGCCGGTAGCCCTGGTGAGCATCTCAGCCACCGGTAACCTCCTCGATCGTGTGCGCCTGCTCCGGGTCCTGTGGAGCGGCGACCTCCTTGAGATCCATCGCCTTGGGATCCTGCGCCGAATGAGGATGCTGCGAGCCGGCGTAGACCTTGAGCTTCTTGATCATGGACCGCCCGAGTCGGTTCGCCGGCAGCATGCCCTTAACGGCCTTCTCGATCGCCAGTTCCGGCCTGGTGGCCATGAGCTTCGAATACGGCACCGATCTCAGACCACCCGGGTATCCGGAGTGGCGGATGTATTGCTTGGCGAGGAGCTTGTTGCCGGTCAACACGACCTTTGATGCGTTGACGATAACGACGTGATCGCCGACATCAACATGCGGAGCGAACGTCGGTTTGTGCTTGCCGCGCAGGATCTTGGCGACCTCGGACGCGAGCCGACCCAGAACCACGCCGTCGGCGTCCACGATCCACCACTCGCGCGTCACGTCGCTAGGTTTGGTCGAATGGGTCTTCATTGCCTGCCTCTGATAGATAACGGCTCGCGGTCCACGGAACAGGGCCCGGAGCTGCTCGCTCGACGCGCGAGCGCGTCTGGACAGAGAAAGCGCAGGATAACGGGCGCTTTGGGGGTGGTCAAACCGACGAGCGGCCCCCCGGCCACGGGGCCTCGAGGTCAAGCGGTCGGCTCCACCCCTCGTCGTACTCGACGGCCACGAGGCAGAGTGCGTGGGGGGGTGCCACGGGACCCGCCGCAGACCGATCCCGGGCCTGCAAGATCTCGGGCAATTC